>NZ_JADCKU010000008.1:0-209352 GCF_014982165.1 Enterobacter cloacae complex sp. P24RS | reverse complement strand
TCCCTGTTCGTGGCGAACGCCCGACGGGGCGCAGCCCTGCGCTAACCCACGCTTGAAATAACTGTCTTTTCAAGGGAATACGTAAACGTAATCTAAAAGTGAAGTAACGAATTGCCCGATACGTGGCGGACAATTAATTAAAATATAATCTTCCTGAAAATCTTAAAGCCTGCTGTAAAAAAATGCACGATCTACAGTTTATAAAATTACGGCAACAATGTATTTTCAGAATTAATTCAGCAAAACGATAATTACAATGAATTATTCCCACCAGCATGCATTCATATCAATAATACTCACAACCGCTGGCACTACACAAAACCGTTCACTTTTGTTACATTTTTTTTCAAACACACCCTGTTTTGATACTTAAAATGGGCTGTCTGCCGCACTGTTCCCCGCAGACAAGCGTATCCGTAACGATATCACTGGAGAAAAAATGGCTAAGCGTAAATTGGTGCTTCTGGGTGTATTACTGTCTCTGGCGGGCTCCGCATTCGCAGCCCCGCAAACGGCCGCCGCGCCTTCCGGTATTAAGGCTTATGAAGAGCAGGAGTTCATCGCCGACTTCACCAAATTTAAGATTGGCGATACGGCGCCCGCGCAGTATCAGACGCCTGAGTACACCATCAAACAGTACCAGTTGCGTAACCTTCCCGCGCCGGATGCCGGTACGCACTGGACCTACATGGGCGAGAACTACGTTCTGATTGGCGATGCGGATGGCAAAATCCATAAAGCCTATAACGGAGATATCTTCTATCACCGCTGATACGATGATCCGGCCCTGGCAGGAAGACGATCGGCCGTTTCTGCGCACGCTGTACCTGCATGCACGACGCGCTGCCTGGCCATGGCTGGACGGTTCTGAATGGCAGCTTGAGGATTTTGACGCCGCAACGCGTGACGAGCAGATCTGGGTTGCGATCCACGACGGTCACAGAGTGGGTTTCGCCTCCGTCTGGGTAAACGATAATTTTTTGCACAACCTGTTTGTCGACCCGCAGTATCAACATCTCGGGGTCGGGAGCCGGCTCCTTGAACAGGTTCAGAAGACGTTTACCAGTACAGGCGCGCTGAAGTGTCTGGTGAAGAATGCGTGGGCGGTTGCGTTTTACCAACGCCACGGCTGGCACATTGAGGCGACGGGGGATTCTCCGGATGGAGAGTATTATTTGATGCACTATCGGTTGGGTTAACGTCGGGTGGCGGCTTCACCGGACCCGACCTGCGTGATGGTGCCATTTGTAGGCCGGGTAAGCGAAGCGCCACCCGGCAATTCGACGCGAAGGATTTACACCGCGCGGAAGGCGATCTCGCTTGGGATCACTTCACCCTGCCAGTACAGCTGCGCCGCAACGCGCCCTGCCAGCTGGCGATAGATTTCCGTAAATTCGCTGTCCGGACGGCTGACCACCGTCGGTTTCCCGCTATCGAGATCTTCACGCAGCGTGATGTGCAGCGGCAGTTGCCCAAGCAGCTGCGTGTGGTACTGCGCCGCCAGCTTTTCCGCACCGCCGGTGCCAAAGATGGGCTCGTGATGACCGCAGTTGCTGCAAATGTGCATGCTCATGTTCTCGACGATGCCCAGGACCGGCACCTCCACTTTCTCGAACATGACAATGCCTTTTTTGGCGTCGATCAGGGCGATGTCCTGCGGCGTGGTTACCACCACGGCGCCGGTGACCGGAATGTTCTGCGCCAGCGTCAGCTGGATATCCCCGGTGCCCGGCGGCATGTCCAGCACCAGATAATCAAGGTCAGGCCACATTGTCTCCTGCAACATTTGCAGCAGCGCTTTGCTGGCCATCGGGCCACGCCAGACCATCGCGTTATCGTCCGTCACCAGGTAACCAATGGAGTTGGTCGCCAGCCCGTGCGCCACGATCGGCGCCATGTGGGTACCGTCCGGCGAGGTTGGACGCTGGTTTTCCGCCCCCAGCATGTTTGGAATGGACGGACCGTAGATATCCGCATCCAGAATGCCGACCTTCGCCCCCTCTGCCGCCAGCGCAAGCGCCAGGTTAACGGCGGTTGAGGATTTACCCACCCCACCCTTGCCAGAGCTGACGGCGATGATGTTCTTCACCCCGTTAACGCCCGGCTGATTTTTCACGCGCTTGAGCGTGGCGATGCTGTGGCTCAGCTTCCAGTCAATCGCTTTTGCCCCGGTAATGCGCAGCAGCTCAGAGCTGGTTTGCTCTTTCAGGGCATCAAAAGCGCTGGTCCAGACGAACGGCATCTGTAGCTCGATGTGCAGCGTATCGTCCAGCCATGCGACGTGGTGAAGCGCTTTCAGCGTCGTGAGATTGTGCTTCAGGGTTGGATGCTGAAAATTAGCCAGCGTCCCGGCGACCATTGCTCGTAAGGCTTCCGGTGATTTGGCCTGGGATTGAGAACTCATCCCGACTCCTTTGTTCTTGTGAATAAGACCTTAGGCCAACAAGTTTACCTGAAAGGCCGCGGTTTGTGCTTACTTAATAATGCCCCTTTTGGTAATATCGAAAACCCTTTTCACAGTTAAAAGAAGTAATGCCTACTATGACTCAAGTCGCGAAGAAAATTCTGGTAACGTGCGCCCTGCCGTACGCCAACGGCTCAATCCACCTCGGCCACATGCTGGAGCATATCCAGGCTGATGTCTGGGTCCGTTACCAGCGAATGCGCGGCCACGAGGTGAACTTCATCTGTGCGGACGATGCCCACGGCACGCCGATCATGCTGAAAGCGCAGCAACTGGGGATCTCCCCGGAACAGATGATCGCCGAAATGAGTCAGGAGCATCAGACCGATTTTGCTGGCTTTGACATCAGCTATGACAACTATCACTCCACACACAGCGACGAAAACCGCGAGCTGTCGGAGCTGATCTACACCCGTCTGAAAGAGAATGGTTTCATTAAAAACCGCACCATTTCTCAGCTGTACGATCCGGAAAAAGGCATGTTCCTGCCGGACCGTTTCGTCAAAGGCACCTGCCCGAAATGTAAATCCCCGGACCAGTACGGCGATAACTGCGAAGTGTGCGGCGCGACCTACAGCCCGACCGAGCTTATCGAACCGAAATCCGTGGTTTCCGGCGCGACGCCGGTGATGCGAGACTCCGAGCACTTCTTCTTCGACCTGCCGTCCTTCAGCGAAATGCTGAAGGCGTGGACCCGCAGCGGTGCGTTGCAGGAGCAGGTTGCGAACAAAATGCAGGAGTGGTTCGAGTCCGGTCTGCAACAGTGGGATATCTCCCGCGATGCGCCCTACTTTGGCTTTGAAATCCCGAACGCGCCGGGCAAATATTTCTACGTCTGGCTGGATGCGCCAATCGGCTACATGGGTTCGTTCAAGAACCTGTGTGACAAGCGCGGCGACACCGTAAGCTTCGACGAATACTGGAAGAAAGATTCCGATGCCGAACTGTACCACTTTATCGGCAAAGACATCGTTTACTTCCACAGCCTGTTCTGGCCAGCGATGCTGGAAGGCAGCAACTTCCGCAAGCCGACTAACCTGTTCGTACATGGCTACGTGACGGTGAACGGCGCGAAGATGTCTAAATCTCGCGGGACGTTTATTAAGGCCAGCACCTGGCTGAACCACTTTGACGCGGACAGCCTGCGCTACTACTACACCGCGAAGCTCTCTTCCCGCATCGACGATATCGACCTGAACCTGGAAGATTTCGTCCAGCGCGTGAACGCGGACATCGTCAACAAGGTGGTGAACCTGGCGTCACGTAACGCGGGCTTTATTGCCAAACGCTTTGACGGCGTGCTCTCTGCCGAACTGGCCGATCCTGAACTGTACAAAACCTTCACCGATGCCGCCGCTGCGGTTGGCGAAGCCTGGGAAAGCCGTGAATTCGGTAAAGCCATTCGCGAAATCATGGCGCTGGCAGACGTGGCCAACCGCTATGTGGACGAGCAGGCACCGTGGGTGGTGGCGAAACAGGAAGGCCGCGACGCCGACTTGCAGGCGATCTGCACCATGGGTCTGAACATGTTCCGCGTGCTGATGACCTGGCTGAAGCCGGTTCTGCCGCAGCTATCAGCCCGCGCGGAAGCGTTCCTGAATACCGAACTGACCTGGTATGCCATCCAGCAGCCGCTGCTCGGCCACAAGGTGAACACCTTCAAGGCACTGTATAACCGCATCGAGATGAAGCAGGTTGACGCCCTGGTGGAAGCCTCTAAGGAAGAGGTGAAAGCGGCGGCCGCACCGGTGACCGGCCCGCTGGCTGACGATCCGATTCAGGAGACCATCACCTTTGATGATTTCGCGAAAGTCGACCTGCGCGTGGCGCTGATCGAAAACGCGGAGTTCGTGGAAGGTTCTGACAAACTGCTGCGTCTGACGCTGGATCTGGGCGGTGAGAAGCGTAACGTCTTCTCCGGCATTCGCTCCGCGTATCCTGACCCGCAGGTGCTGATTGGTCGTCAGACCGTGATGGTGGCAAACCTGGCGCCGCGTAAAATGCGCTTCGGCATCTCTGAGGGGATGGTGATGGCAGCAGGCCCGGGCGGAAAAGACATCTTCCTGTTAAGCCCTGACGAAGGCGCGAAGCCGGGTCAGCAGGTGAAATAATAAAAAAGCCGGATGAGAATCCGGCTTTTTTTTGCCCGGCGGCGCTACGCTTGCACAGGCCTACGGGTTATGTAGGCCGGGTAAGGCGAAGCGCCACCCGGCTAAAAATCACGCCTTCGTGCTGTGCATCCGCTGCGTCAACCCACGCAGGAAATAGCGCAGAAACTGATCCCCACACTCGCGGTAATTCTTATGATCCGGCGCGCGCATCATGGCGGTGATTTCCGGCATCGACACGCGAAATTTCTGCTCGGTCACGATCGCCAGGATGTCGTCAGTTTTCAGGGAGAACGCAATACGCAGCTTTTTGAGCACCGTGTTGTTGTTCACCCGACGCTCCAGCGCCAGCTCGGGCGCAGACGCATCTTTGCCGCGTCTGTCGTAGATCAGGCCATTCAGAAAGCCCGACAGAATAATGTCCGGGCAGCGAACAAAGCCCTCTTCATCTTCTTTGGTCATCCAGGTGTCAAAACTGGCGGACGTGGATTCCATATCGGAAAGCGCAAGAATGCGCACCATGTCATTGTTGTTCGCCTTCAGGGTGTAGCGCAGGCTACGAAGAATATCGTTACTTAGCATAGAGCCTTCGAATGTCGATGATGCAATGGCGCGCAGTGTACCAGTTTTACAGGCCAATCGCCTCTTTCAAACTTTTCAGGTAGCGACGGCTGACGGGCACGGTCTGTCCGGCGCGCAGCACCAGCTCGGCCTGGCCGTTATCTTCCAGACGGATCTCCTTCAGGTGCGCCATGTTCACCAGATACTGACGGTGGCAGCGGATCAGCGGCGTGCGGCTTTCCAGCGTGCGCAGCGTCAGCTCGGTAAAGCCTTCGTTGCCTTCGGCACTGGTAACGTACACCCCGCTCAGACGGCTGCTGACAAAGGCAACGTCGTCCATTTGCAGGAGGTAAATCCGGCTGTGTCCGGTGCAGGGGATAAACTTCAGGGGCTGCTGATGGTCCGGCAGGAGCGACACATCCTGTACGGAACGTTCCTGCCGCAAACGGAGCAGAGTCTTTTCGAGCCGTTTCTCCTCAATCGGTTTCAGCAGATAATCGAACGCGTGCTCTTCAAACGCCTTTACGGCGTACTCGTCAAACGCCGTCAGAAAGACGATATAGGGGCGGTGTTCCGGGTCAAGCATGCCGACCATCTCCAGCCCGCTGATGCGCGGCATTTGAATATCGAGAAATACGACGTCCGGACGCAGTTTATGCACCGCGCCGATACCTTCAATCGCATTGGCACATTCACCCACGACCTCAATGTCACTCTGCTCCTGCAACAGGACACGCAGGTTTTCCCGTGCTAACGGCTCATCGTCAACAATCAGCACTCTTAACATGCGTTCTCCTCCAGCGGCAATCGTAAGGTAATTCGGGTAAAGCGGTCTGGCTCACAGGCGACGGTTATTCCGCAGTCGTCCCCGAAATGCGCGCGCAGGCGTTTATCCACCAGGCTCATGCCCAGACCGCCTGACGCAGAGGCTTCATACAGCCCCGCGTTATCTTCAATATCCAGCACCAGATGGTGGTTAAAACGGGACGCGGAAATCACAATCTCCCCCGTGCCCAGCAGCTGCGATGTTCCATGCTTAATGGCATTCTCTACAATCGGTTGCAGGGTAAAAGCGGGAAGATGCTGATACGCCAGCTCGTCCGGGACGGATAACGACACCTGCAAACGTGACTGAAAGCGCGCTTTCTCGATTTGCAGATAGGCGTTTACGTGTTCAATCTCGTCCGCAAGGGTCACGATCTCCGACGGCCGCTTCAGGTTTTTGCGGAAAAACGTCGACAGAAACTGCACCAGCTGCGCGGCCTGATCGCTGTCGCGGCGGATCACCGCCTTCAGCGTGTTGAGCGCGTTAAACAGGAAATGCGGATTCACCTGGGCGTGCAGGAGCTTAATTTCTGACTGCGTCAGCAGCGCTTTTTGCCGTTCATACTGCCCCGCGAGGATTTGCGCCGAAAGCAGCTGGGCGATCCCCTCCCCCAGCGTGCGGTTGATGGAGCTGAACAGGCGATTTTTGGCTTCGTAAAGCTTAATGGTGCCCATCACGCGCTGGTTTTCGCCCCGCAGGGGAATGACCAGCGTCGAGCCAAGTTTACACTGCGGATGCAGGGAACAGCGGTACGGCACTTCATTCCCGTCGGCATACACCACTTCACCCGTTTCAATGGCGCGCAGGGTATAGGCCGAGGAGATAGGTTTACCCGGCAGATGGTGGTCGTCGCCGGTGCCGGTAAACGCCAGCAGCTTTTCGCGATCGGTAATCGCCACGGCCCCGATATCCAGCTCTTTATACAGCACCTGCGCCACCTTCATACTGTTCTCTTCGTTGAATCCCTGGCGCAGGATCCCTTCCGTCGACGCCGCAACTTTTAAGGCGGTGGCAGAAAAAGCCGAGGTGTATTTTTCGAACATGGCGCGTTTGTCGAGCAGAATGCGCATAAACAGCGCCGCGCCTACGGTATTGGTGACCATCATCGGTGCGGCAATGTTGCTGACGAGGTGTAACGCATCGTCAAACGGGCGCGCAATCAGCAGGATGATCGCCATCTGCGCCATTTCCGCCACGAAGGTGATCGCCCCGGCGGTAAAGGGGCTGAACACTTTATCCGGGCGACCGCGCTTAATCATATAGCTGTGGACAAGGCCACCCAGCAGCCCTTCGACGATGGTGGAAATCATGCAGCTCAGCGCCGTCATTCCGCCCATGGAATAGCGATGCAGGCCGCCGGTTAACCCCACCAGACCGCCCACGACCGGGCCACCGAGCAGCCCGCCCATGACCGCGCCGATGGCACGCGTATTGGCGATAGAGTCTTCGATATGGAGACCAAAATAGGTGCCCATAATGCAGAAAATGGAGAAGGTGACGTAGCAGAGCAGCTTGTGCGGTAAACGTACGGTGACCTGCATCAGCGGAATAAACAGGCGCGTTTTGCTCATCAGCCAGGCGATGACCAGGAACACGCACATCTGCTGAAGCAACAGCAGCACCAGATTAAACTCGTACATACTCACAAACCGCATATTCTAAAAACGCGTAACATACACTGAAGGCGTTTAACTTTCTTTGAAACGTGCCATAAAAGCGATAATTCGTGCCCGCCATCACACCTTTTGCCGGAGATAAGCTGTTCCTCCCATAATCTGTACGAAAAAGAATCAAATTTTCCCGGTTCAGCAAAGTGGGTCTACAGTTAAGCTGGGCACGCGCAAGCCTGGGGGCGAAAATGGCGCTTTACACGATAGGTGAAGTGGCACTCCTGTGTGATGTCAATCCCGTTACGCTACGGGCGTGGCAGCGACGGTACGGATTGCTTAAACCGCAAAGAACGGACGGCGGGCACCGCCTGTTTAACGATGCGGACATTGACCGGATCCGCGAGATCAAAAGCTGGATCGACAACGGCGTGCAGGTCGGCAAGGTAAAATCGCTTCTGTGCGAGGACGATCCTGACACCCAGCATATCTGGCGCGAGCGGCAGGAAACGCTGCTGAGGCTATTGCAGACCGGCAATGTGCAGCGTCTGCGCGGCTGGATCAAAGAACAGGGTCGCGACTACCCCGCGCAAACCCTGATCGCCCATCTTTTTATCCCCTTACGGCGTCGGCTCCAGTGTCAGCAAACCACCTTACAGGCGCTGCTCAGCATGCTTGACGGCGTGCTGATTAACTATATTTCCGTCTGTCTTTCCTCGGCGCGGAATAAAAACGGTAAAGACGCGCTGGTGATCGGCTGGAACGTGCACGATACCACCCGGCTGTGGCTCGAAGCCTGGATTGCCACCCAGCAGGGCTGGCGGGTTGATGTCCTTGCCCACTCGCTGGCCCAGCTCAGGCCGGAGCTGTTTGAGGGACAGACGCTGCTGGTCTGGTGCGGCGAAGTCCCCTCCGCTTCGCAGCAGCAGCTCCTGACGGAGTGGCGCGAACACGGTTATCCCGTTTATCCGCTGGGGCCAAATGCGTCGTAAAGGCATTTAATGGTTCATTAACAGCTGCGCTTCACCGTATAATTGTTCCGTTAACAAGAGGAGCACATGATGAAGGCAACGAAACTGGCCGTAATTACCCTTTTTGCACTGATGGCCATCAG
This sequence comes from Enterobacter cloacae complex sp. P24RS, assembly GCF_014982165.1. Classification (NCBI taxonomy): domain Bacteria; kingdom Pseudomonadati; phylum Pseudomonadota; class Gammaproteobacteria; order Enterobacterales; family Enterobacteriaceae; genus Enterobacter; species Enterobacter cloacae complex sp. P24RS. The sequence goes on along the minus strand of NZ_JADCKU010000008.1, from coordinate 200,672 downwards.
CGGTATCGGTGGCGTTATGCTGGCAGGGTATTCCTTTATTGTTCGCGGCGGTGTTGGCTGAGGTATCCAGCCAGGCGTTCAAACAGGCGATCCACCACAATCGCCGCCAGCGCAACCAGCACCGCACCCTGAATAATGTAAGCCGTATTAAATCCGCTTAATCCGATGATGATCGGCGTCCCCAGCGTATTCGCCCCGACCGTCGAGGCGATGGTTGCCGTACCAATGTTGATAATCACGGACGTGCGTACGCCAGCGATAATCACCGGTGCGGCCAGCGGCAGTTCTACCTTAACCAGCCGCTGCCAGGCGCTCATCCCCATCCCTTCCGCTACGCTCAGCACCGATGCCGGCACCGCCGCAATGCCCGCCAGCGTCCCTTGCAGAATGGGCAACACGCCGTACAAAATCAGCGCAATGATGGCAGGCTCCTGCCCAAAACCGATCGCCGGCACGGCAATCGCCAGCACGGCCACCGGCGGGAAGGTCTGCCCCGTTGCGGCGATGGTCTCCACCAGCGGGCGAAACTCCCTGCCCGCTGGCCGCGTCACCGCAATACCGGCGCCAACGCCCAGAACGATGGCAATCACGCTTGACACCGCCACCAGCCAGAAGTGTGCCAGGGTGAGATTAACAAAGCTCTCCTGCTGGTACACCGGACGCGGTAACCCGGGGAAGAGCGTATTAAACAGCGCCGCGCTGTGCGGCATCAGGTAGAGTAAGGCGATAAACAGCCCTGTCAGCCAGAGTAACGGATCACGAACCCACTTCACGCGTCACCTCCCCCGCCAGCAGATCGCGAAAATGGATCGTCCCGCATGGCGTTCCCTGCCCGTCCGCAACGGGTAATACTTCGCACTGCCGGGCGACAAACGCTGACAGAGCATCGCGCAGGCTCATCCCATCGTGCAGCGGTTCACCGTTGACCGGACCATCCTGCGGGCGCATATAGTCTCTGACGGTGCGCAGAGAGAGCAGCCTGACGCCCAGCTCGCTGCGGCCAAAAAACTCACGCACAAAATCGTTTGCCGGCGACGTTAACAGTTCAAGCGGCGTACCCTGCTGGACGACTTCGCCGTGATCCATCAGCACCAGGCGATCGGCCAGCCGCAGCGCCTCGTCAATATCATGCGTCACCAGCACGATCGTGCGCCCAAGAATGCGGTGGATGCGGCTCATCTCGGCCTGAAGCGCGCCGCGGGTGACCGGGTCCAGCGCGCCGAAGGGCTCATCCATCAGCAGCACCTGCGGGTTAGCGGCCAGCGCGCGCGCCACCCCGACCCGCTGCTGCTGCCCGCCGGAAAGCTGGTGCGGATAACGGTCGCGAAGCGACGTGTCCAGGCCCAGCAGCGCCATCAGTTCGTCGACGCGCGCGTTGATTTTCGCCCGGGACCATTTTTCCAGCTGTAGCACGGTGGCAATGTTCTGCGCCACCGTCCAGTGGGGAAACAGGCCGATGGACTGAATGGCGTAGCCCATACGACGCCGCAGCTCCAGCACCGGCAGGCTGCGGATCTCCTCTCCGGCAAAGCGAATCGTCCCGCTGTCGTGTTCCACCAGCCGGTTGATCATCTTCAGCGTCGTGGATTTTCCTGATCCCGACGTCCCGATCAGTACCGAGAACGCCCCTTCGGCAAAGTGCAGATTAAGGTGGCTTGCCGCCGGACGGCCCGCAAAGGTTTTACTGACATCATGAAATTCAATCATTGGCTCTTCTCCCGAGCAGCGCGAGCCACAGGGCAAATAAGGCATCCAGCACGACCGCCAGCGCAATCGTGGGTACGACGCCCAGCAACACCAGATCCAGCGCGCTGCTGAGCAGCCCCTGGAAGACCAGTGCCCCAAAACCGCCCGCACCGATCAGCGCGGCAATCACCGCCATCCCTACGGTTTGCACCGTCACCACCCGCAGGCTGCGCACCAGCAGCGGAAGCGCAAGCGGCAGCTGAATTTTCCAGAAACACTGGCGCGCACTCATCCCCATTGCATGGGCGCTTTCCAGCACGTCGGGCGGGACCTGGCTTAACCCCGCCACCACCCCGCGCACCAGCGGCAATAGCGCATACAGCACAAGGGCGATGAGCGCTGGTGTCAGCCCGGTACCGGCAATGCCCGCCGCAGCCAACGCGGGGAAGGATTTCACCAGACCGGCAAGGGGGGCAATCAGCAGGCCAAACAGGGCAACGGAGGGGATGGTCTGAATCACATTGAGGACGGTAAAGACGGCGCCCTGACGGCTGGGATGCCGGTAGCACCACATGCCCAACGGCACGCCCAGCAGCAGCGCCGGGATCAGCGTCCCGAACAGGATCGTCAGATGTTGCACCAGCGCGTTGTCAAACACCTCCTGGCGGTTGACGTACTCTTTTAATAACGAGAGCTGATTCAGATCGCCGCTGAAGAGGATCAGCAGAGGAATAATCCAGAATTGCGCATTCAGCAGCCAGCGCCAGACGGGCTGCGGCGTCAGACGGCGAATGGCGTCGCTACAGGCCAGCAGGCAGAGCGCCAGCCACAGCCACAGGCCGCTGCCAATCGACGTGCGCGCAAGCGGGCTTTCAACCGAGGCCATCAGCGTTGCCGCCTGCCCTGCGCTCCAGAACAGCACGATAAACAACGCTTCACAGAGAAGCAGCGTCAGCCAGAGTGCTGCACGTCCTGGCGAGAACGATAATACCAGCGCGCTCGCCAGCGCCGCGCCCAGCAGCAGCGGCGTAAACGACCACATCTGCCAGAGCGCGTGCGGTTCGCCCGACACCAGGCGGTTTGGTGCGACATTGACAAAAGGTAACGCGACCGCCGCGATGGCCACACAGGCCAACAGCAGCAGAACGCGGTTATGACATTTTATTGGCACAGCCGTATCCCGTTACTTCACAAGCCCTTGTTGTTTCAGGAAGTCGGCGGCCACTTTTTTGGCATCCAGCCCCTCAACGGCAATGCTGGCATTCAGCTGTTGCAGCGTTTTCGCATCCAGTTTTTCAAACACCGGTTTCAGCCATTTGTCGATATCCGGGTAGGCTTGCAGGACCGCCTCACGCACGACCGGGGTTGGGGCGTAAATCGGCTGAACGCCTTTCGGGTCGGTTAAGGTTTGCAGGCCAAGCGCCGCGACCGGGCCGTCGGTGCCGTAGGCCATCGCCGCGTTGACGCCGGAGGTTTGCTGCGCCGCGGCCTTAATGGTCACCGCCGTGTCGCCGCCCGCCAGGGAGAGCAGCTGCGCCTGATCGAGCTTGAAATCATAGGCTTTTTCAAACGCCGGCAGGGCATCCGCGCGCTCGATAAACTCGGCCGAGGCCGCGAGCTTAAACTCGCCCTTCTCTTTCAGATAGCGGCTGAGATCGTCAAGCGAGGTGAGCTTGCCTTTCTCGGCGATATCTTTGCGCACCGCGATGGTCCAGGTATTGTTAGCGGGTGCCGGCGTGAGCCAGACCAGCCTGTTTTTTTCCGCATCCAGCTTTTTGACTTTTTCGTACCCGGCTTTGGCATTTTTCCAGGCCGGATCGTTTTCATCCTTGAAGAAGAATGCCCCATTGCCGGTGTATTCCGGATAGATATCCAGCTCGCCGGAAGTGATGGCACCGCGCACAACCGGGGTGGTGCCAAGCTGAACTTTATTGATCGTTTTTACGCCGTGACTGTCGAGCACCTGCAAAATGATATTGCCGAGCAACGCGCCTTCGGTATCAATTTTGGAACCCACTTTAACCGGCTCTGCGGCCTGTAGCGGCAGGCTCAGCGCCGCCAGAAGCACCGCCGATCCTGTTATCCCCTTAATCATCGTCATTCTGCTTTCCTCATTATTTTGCGGCCTTTTTCATAGGCTTGAGAGAAAAGCGTAGCTTAAAACAGGGAATTTAACCGTTTTTAATAGAAGTTGAGAGGCATCCCCCGCCGGGCGGGGGATGGGAAGGAAGGTAGGATTATTGCAGTTCGAATTCGGCTTTGTTCACGCGGGCAGAATCCACGCCGATGAAGACGTTAAATTTGCCCGGCTCGGCATCGTACTTCATCTGCTGATTCCAGAACTTCAGCGCATTCACGTCAATCGGGAAGCTGACCGTTTTGGTTTCGCCCGGCTTCAGGTTGACCTTCTCGAATCCGCGCAGCTGTTTCACCGGACGGCTCATGGAGGCCGTAACGTCCTGCACGTACATCTGGATCACCGTCGCGCCTTCGCGCTTGCCGCTGTTGGTCACATCCACGCTGGCGGTCACGCTGCCATCACGCTTCAGGGTCGGGGCCGACATTTTCACGTCAGAGACCGTAAACGTGGTGTAGCTCAGGCCGTAGCCAAACGGATACAGCGGGCCGTTCGCCTCATCGAAATAACGAGATGTGTACTTGTTCGGCTTGTCGGCGTTGTACGGGCGACCGGTGTTCAGGTGGCTGTAGTAAACCGGGATCTGCCCGACGGAGCGTGGGAAGGACATCGGCAGCTTGCCTGACGGGTTGTAATCGCCAAACAGCACGTCGGCGATGGCGTTACCCCCTTCAGTACCGGCGAACCAGGTTTCCAGAATGGCATCAGCCTGCTGGTCTTCTTTCACCAGCGCCAGCGGACGACCGTTCATCAGCACCAGCACCAGCGGCTTGCCGGTGGCTTTCAGGGCCGCGATCAGGTCGCGCTGGCTTTGCGGAATGGTGATGTCGGTACGGCTGGAGGCTTCGTGCGCCATCCCCTGCGCTTCACCCACCACGGCGACCACCACGTCAGACTGCTTCGCGGCGTTTACCGCTTCGTCAATCATCTCCTTCGGCGTGCGCGGATCGACCTTCACCGCTTCCTCATACTGATTAAGGAAGGTAACGATGTCTTTATCGTCGGTGACGTTCGCGCCTTTGGCGTAAACCACTTTTGCGTTATCACCCACGGCGCTCTTAATACCGGTCAGCACCGTCACGGACTGATCGGCCACGCCCGCGGCGGACCAGCTGCCCATCACGTCACGCTTGCTGTCGGCCAGCGGGCCGACCACGGCAATGGTGCCGGATTTTTTCAGCGGCAGCGTCTCGAGACGGTTTTTCAGCAGCACCAGGCTTTCGCGTGCCACTTCGCGGGCTTCTTTGCGGTGCAGGCGGCTTTCGGCATTGGTGTCCGCCGGATCAGACTCCTTCGGCCCCAGGTGGCTGTACGGATCGTTAAACAGCCCCATGTCATATTTCACGTTCAGCACGTGACGCGCGGCATCGTCCAGCTCCGCCATCGTCACCTTGCCGCTCTTCACCAGCCCCGGCAGGTATTTGCTGTAGTACTCGTCGCTCATGCTCATGTTGATGCCGGACTTGAGCGCCACGCGTACCGCATCTTCCGGGTCAGACGCCGTGCCGTGCTTGATCAGCTCTTTAATCGCGCCGTGGTCTGAAACGGTGATGCCCTTAAAGCCCCACTGATCGCGCAGCACGTCTTTCAGCAGCCACGAATCGGAGGTGGCAGGCGTGCCGTTGAGGGAGTTCAGCGCCACCATCACCGCGCCGCTGCCCGCGTCCAGCCCCGCTTTGTACGGCGGCATGTAGTCGTTGAACAGACGCTGGGGGCTCATGTCGACGGTGTTGTACTCTTTGCCGCCCTCCACCGCGCCGTAGGCGGCGAAATGCTTGACGCTGGTCATCACCGAGTAACGATCTGCCGGACTTTTGCCCTGCATCGCTTCCACCATGGTTTTGCCCATCGTGGCGGTTAACCAGGTATCTTCACCAAAGCCTTCCGAGCCGCGGCCCCAGCGCGGATCGCGGGAGACGTCAACCATCGGCGCCCAGGTCATGTTCAGGCCGTCGTCTGCGGCTTCATATGCCGACACGCGCCCGACGGTTTTCACCGCATCAAGATTAAACGAGGAGGCCAGGCCAAGGCTGATCGGGAAGACGGTACGCTGGCCGTGCACCACGTCATAGGCGAAGAAGAGAGGAATTTTCAGGCGGCTGAGCTGCATGACCTGATCCTGCATGGCGCGGATATCCTGACGGGTAACAGTGTTAAAAATCGCTCCGACCTGGCTCTCTTTGATCATCTCGCGGATCGCTTCTTTCGGGTTATCCGGGCCGACGCTGATCAGGCGCAGCTGGCCGATTTTCTCATCGACCGTCATCTTTTTGAGTAAATCCGTGACAAAGGCGTCGCGGGCTTCAGGCGTGAGCGGGTGATTACCAGACAAATCCTCTGCCAGCGCAGGTTGCAGCGCCAGGCTGACGGCAACACCTACAGAACATAGCCATTTCATGTTGTTATTCTCTCTCATCAATAACCGCGGGAAGCACCCGGCCAGACCGTACGAAAATCGCAGTGTGCCACAAACCCGTAAACCCGTGCAGGGTTATTCTCTGATTTTTCTCATGAATACCCGACCGCTTAACGGCTAATCGCGCTATGCTTTACAGCGAGAAATTTGCCCCACCACAAGGAGTGGAAGATGTCTTCTGTTCGAACTGACGATAACACTACTTTTATTAACGAACTGTCGCGCCTGGTGGGTCACTCTCACCTGCTTATCGACCCGGCCAAAACCGCCCGCTACCGTAAGGGCTTTCGCTCCGGACAGGGCGACGCGCTGGCGGTGGTCTTCCCCGGCACGCTGCTCGAACTGTGGCGCGTGCTGAGCGCCTGCGTTGCGGCAGACAAGATTATTTTAATGCAGGCTGCGAATACCGGCCTGACCGAAGGCTCCACGCCGAACGGCAACGATTACGATCGTGACATCGTGATTATCAGCACCCTGCGCCTCGACAAGCTGCACCTGCTGGACAAAGGCGAACAGGTGCTCGCCTTCCCCGGCACCACGCTCTACTCGCTGGAAAAAGCGCTTAAGCCGCTGGGACGCGAACCGCACTCGGTGATCGGCTCGTCGTGCATTGGCGCCTCGGTGATCGGCGGGATCTGCAACAACTCCGGCGGCTCGCTGGTACAGCGCGGCCCGGCGTACACGGAAATGTCGCTGTTTGCCCGTATCGATGAAAACGGCAAGCTGACGCTGGTAAACCATCTGGGCATCGATCTGGGCGTAACGCCAGAGCAGATCCTCAGCAAGCTCGACGATGACCGCGTGAAGGATGAAGACGTTCAGCACGATGGCCGCCACGCGCATGACCACGATTACATCACCCGCGTGCGCGATATCGACGCCGATACGCCGGCGCGCTATAACGCCGATCCGGATCGCCTGTTTGAATCCTCCGGCTGCGCGGGCAAGCTGGCCGTGTTTGCGGTGCGCCTCGATACCTTCCCGGCAGAGAAAAAGCAGCAGGTGTTTTACATCGGCACCAATCAGCCAGAGGTGCTGACGGAGATCCGCCGTCATATTCTGGCCGACTTCACGCACCTGCCGGTGGCAGGCGAGTATATGCACCGGGACATTTACGACATCGCCGAACGCTACGGCAAAGACACCTTCCTGATGATCGACAAGCTCGGCACCGACAAAATGCCGTTCTTCTTCACCATGAAGGGCCGCACCGACGCGATGCTGGAGAAAGTGTCGCTGTTCAAGCCGCACTTTACCGACCGCTTTATGCAGAAGCTGGGCAACGTCTTCCCGGCGCATTTACCTGAGCGGATGAAGACCTGGCGCGACAAGTATGAGCACCACCTGCTGCTGAAAATGGCCGGGGACGGCATTGCCGAAGCGCAGAGCTGGCTTACCGAGTTCTTCAAAACCGCCGACGGGGATTTCTTCGCCTGTACGCCGGAAGAAGGCAGCAAAGCCTTCCTGCACCGCTTCGCCGCGGCGGGTGCTGCTATCCGTTATCAGGCCGTCCATTCCGAAGAGGTGGAAGATATTCTGGCGCTGGATATCGCGCTGCGTCGCAACGATACCGAGTGGTTTGAACACCTGCCGCCGGAGATCGACAGCAAGCTGGTGCACAAGCTCTATTACGGCCACTTTATGTGCTATGTCTTCCACCAGGATTACATCGTCAAAAAAGGCGTTGATGCGCATGCGCTAAAAGAGCAGATGCTCGCGCTGCTGCACGCGCGTGGCGCACAGTATCCTGCCGAGCACAACATGGGGCATTTGTATAAAGCGCCGGAGTCGCTTACACAGTTTTATCGCAAAAATGACCCGACAAACAGTATGAACCCCGGCATTGGTAAGACAACGCGGAAGAAATACTGGAAAGAGAGTCCCGAACCAGAGCAGCACATTACGCCATCCTCTGATGAACGCCTCTAGCCAAAATTAAGAGATTGTTAAGCGCTCCTCAAACGTACTAGAGTAACGGCTTATTGCCAGAGAAACGTTTCTCTGGCTTGCCAAACGAGGAGCGGGCAGAACATGTCGGCTGTAGAGAGTTTACCCGAAACCGAAATCGAGGTGCGCGACGCCCTTCCTGACGATGCGCATGCTATCTCGGCAATATACGCCTGGCACGTGCTTCATGGACGTGCCTCCTTTGAGGAAGTTCCTCCAACCGTCGATGAGATGCGCCAGCGGATAAAAAACGTGACCGACAGCGGGTTACCGTGGCTGGTCGCGCTCTATCGCGGCATCGTCGTCGGCTACTGCTACGCCACGTTTTATCGTCCGCGCCAGGCTTATCGATATACCCTTGAAGAATCCATTTATGTGGATGCCAGCACTACCGGCCGCGGGTTTGGTTCGATCTTACTCCAGGCGCTGATCGCCCGGTGTGAACAAGGACCGTGGCGGCAGATGATAGCCGTGGTCGGCGACGGGCAAAATAACCCCGGGTCGTTGCGGCTGCATAAAAAGCACGGTTTCGACATTGTGGGTCAGCTCAGAAGTGTGGGATATAAAAAAGGCGACTGGCGGGACACGGTGATGATGCAGCGCCCGCTTAACGACGGTGACTGGACGCTGCCTGAGTAAGGCGCTTTCGCCCGGTGGCGCTTCGCTTACCGGGCCTACGTGTCGAGGCCGCTGTAGGCCGGGTAAGGCGAAGCCGCCACCCGGCACACGCGAATGGCTCAGTCGTTCTGCGCCGTCGCCATCTGTTCCGCTTTCTGCTTCTTATACGCCAGTGCTGAAGCCGGCACCGGCTGCACTTTCCCTGTCTCAATCCAGGTTCGCAGGCGGCTCGCATCCGCAAAGTGGGTGTATTTGCCGAAGGCATCCATCACCACCAGCGCCACCGGCTTACCGTTAAACACGGTGCGCATCACCAGGCAGTGGCCTGCCGCATTGGTGAATCCGGTCTTGGTTAGCTGAATATTCCAGTTATCGCGATACACCAGATGGTTAGTGTTGCGGAACGGCAGCGTATACGCCGGGCTTGAGAAGGTCGCCATCTCCTCACGCGTAGTGCTGAGCTGACCAATCAGCGGATATTGCTTGCTGGCGATCAGCAGCTTTGTTAAGTCACGCGCCGTCGAGACGTTATGGATCGACAGGCCGGTTGGCTCCACGAAATGGGTATTTTTCATCCCCAGCGATTTGGCTTTCGCGTTCATCGCGCGGATAAACGCGTCGTAACCGCCTGGATAATGGTGGGCGAGGCTCGCCGCCGCGCGGTTTTCTGAGGACATCAGCGCCAGAAGCAGCATATTTTTACGGCTGATTTCACTGTTCAGACGCACGCGAGAGTAGATCCCTTTCATCTCTGGCGTGTGGCTGATATCCACTTTCAGCTTTTCGTCCAGCGGCAGTCGTGCATCCAGCACCACCATCGCGGTCATGACTTTGGTTATGGAGGCTATCGGGCGCACCAGATCCGGGTGGCTGGCGTAGATGACCTTGTTGGTGTTCAGGTCAACGATCATCGCACTGCCGGAGGCAATCTGGGGTTGCGCAGCGGTTGTTGCGACTGCGGGCGTTTTGGCGATGGCTGGCGCGGTAGCGGACACGCCGAACAGCAGCGCAAGACTAAGGAGTGACACTCGGAATTTCAGCATGATGAGACTTCTGATAATGATTCACGCACGTGATGACGTACACCGCCTGCGTCGACGGATAAACGCAGGCTGGCTTTGGCATCATAGCGGCCACCGTGCTTTGTCGCCAGCGGAGAATCGTGACCAGATGCTGCATTGCTGGCATTTACGCCAGCAATGCAGGGAACTTAAAAGAGACGGTATCCATAACCCCAGAGAATAACCGTCAGGGCCAGTAGCGCCTCCAGGACCAGCACGCCGATGGCAAGCGTTGAGCTGGAGAAGCTCAGGCCCTCTTCTTTATTGATATTCAGGAAGGTGGGAACCCCCACATACAGCAGATAACCGGTGTAAAAGAGGGCTACCGTACCGATCAGCGCGCACAGCCAGACCAGTGGATAGAGCGCGACAATACCGCTTAAGAACAGCGGGGTCGCGACGTATCCGGCGAAGACCATACAGTGTGCCAGCGACGGGCGCTGCGGATAGTTACGCGCCATCCAGTGAATGACCCGCCCCATCACCGCTACCCCGGCCAGCATCAGGCCATAGAACAGAATGGCCATGTACAGTCCGGTAAACCAGGAAAGCTGAACCACGGTGCCGTCACCAAAGTTCCAGCCGATTTGCGTAGTACCTATAAACGCGCAGATCACCGGCACCGCTGCCATCAGCAGGACATGGTGGGTGTAGTGATGCGCGACCGTTTCGTTCTCGTTACGGATCACCTGCATTTCACGATCGGGATGGGAGAAAAGTCCCCAGACATGGTTCATAACGCCCCCTTGTTGTCGGCCCGTCAGCGATAGCTTAAGTATAATGCAGGCTTTAGATTATTTTATGTACAGTGGGAAATTTCCGTTGATTGCCGCGCGGTTGATGGATGGGGTATATGATTAACGCAGGCACAGTAAGGGAGACGACGTTTACTTAATGGATATCAACGGTCTTATTGAACAATATGGATACGCCGCGCTGGTAATCGGCAGCGTGGCAGAGGGCGAAACCATCACGCTGCTGGGCGGGGTGGCCGCACATCAGGGATTGCTGAAATTTCCGCTGGTGGTCGCCGCCGTCGCATTGGGCGGTATGATTGGCGATCAGCTGCTCTATTTTCTGGGGCTGCGTTTTGGCCCGACGCTTTTGCACCGTTTTGCTAAACATCAGAAGAAAATTCGCCGCGCCCAGCGGCTGATCCAGCGACATCCTTATCTTTTCGTGATTGGCACCCGCTTTATGTACGGTTTTCGCATCATTGGCCCGATACTGATTGGCGCGAGCCGCTTACCGCCGAAAATTTTCCTGCCGCTGAACATTAGCGGGGCGATTGCCTGGGCGTTGATTTTCACCACGCTTGGCTACGCGGGTGGCGAAGTGATTGGCCCGTGGCTGCATAATCTTGACCAGCACCTGAAGCACTGGGCGTGGTTGATCCTGGTGGTTGTGGCGGTGATTGGGGTGCGGCTGTGGCTGAAGCATCGTGAAAAGCGCCGGGATGAAGAGTGAGTGCGGCCTGCTGCCCTTCACCCCGGTCCTCTCCCGGGGTGAGGGGAATGCTTATTCCGCTGGCTTAAACTGCGGATTCGCCAGCATAAAACCGCCATCGACGATAAACGACTGTCCGGTGGTATAGCTGGCGTCGCTGTCGCATAGCCAGGCCACCAGGCTGGCAATTTCTTTGGTGTGGCCGGGGCGCGCCAGCGGAATTGACGGCATAGATCCCTCTTTAACTTCGCTGTCGTCCATATCGTTCATCGGCGTGGCAATCGCACCGGGGGCGACGGCGTTCACCAGGATCTTATGCTGCACCAGTTCCAGCGCCATTGATTTGGTTAACCCGCCCAGAGCGTGCTTTGCGGCGGTGTAGGCGCTGGCATCCGGCAGCGGCGTATGTTCATGAACCGAGGTGATGTTCACGATTCGCCCCCCTTCCCCCTGCTTCACCATCTGACGCGCCGCGATTTGCGAGCAGAGAAACGCGCCGTCCACGTCAACGGTGAAAATGTTCCGCCAGTCATCAAACGACAGTTCCAGAAAAGGCGCTTTGTTCATCGCCCCGGCATTGTTAACCAGCACGTCCAGCCGCCCGAAGCGGGAAATCAGCGTTTCGATGGCCTTTGCGCCTTCCGGCAGCGTGCCCAGGTCGAGATGGATGGCCTCGGCACGCTGACCGCGCGCTTCAACCTCACGGCAGGTTTCCAGCGCCCCTTTTTCATCTGAATGCCAGGTCACCCCGATATCAAACCCACGTTCGGCCAGCATCAGGGCCGTCGTTTTACCAATCCCTGAATCCGATGCGGTAACAATTGCGACTCGCGTCATACTCACCTCCTGAAAATCTGCAAAGAGGTAAGTATAGATAATGCGCGATTTTAGCTGTGATGATATCCACCGCCCAGCGCGGACGTGAGCTGTAGCGTGGCGTCCACGTACTGGCCTTGCAGCATTAATCCGGCAATCTGCTCTTTCAGCGCCGGAATTTTTGCTTCACTCACCCGGGAGCCGGCAATGATCCCCGCGCTGAAGCGCGCCTGCGCCAGTCCAACGACGCGTGCGACGTCTTTTTCGACCTTCCGCTGGTGCTGATTTTTGGCGGTCAGGGTTTCCACTTCACTCGCCGTCCGGGCGACCTGGTTTACCGCCTCCACCACGGCCTTGTTGTAGTTCGCCACGGAGAGGTTGTTCTGCGCCTGGGCGATATCCAGGTTCGCATTTAACCGACCGCTGTCAAAGACTGGCAGCGTCAGACCCGCGGTCACGCCCATTTGCTGCGCGGAAGAACGGAACAGATCGCTCAGGTGCAACGCATCCTGCTGCAAGAACGCCATCAAATTGATGTCGGGATAGAACGCGGCTTTGGCGGCCTCCACTTCGCTCATGGACGCTTCGATATACCAGTGCGCCTCCTGCAAATCCGGGCGGCGAGCCAGCAGCGCATAGCCAAGCGTTGAAGGCAGCGACGCCTCTACGTCAGGCAGTGCATGCCGGGCGAGCGTGATCGAAGGGGTATTGGTCAACGCGTTCAGACGCGCCTCAATGGCCTTCATTTTGCCGTGCACGTCAGCGAGCTGTTCATCGGTTTTGCTGGCATTAATATCCGTTTCAACGCCCTCTACGGAGGAGGTGATCCCGTGCTGATAGAGTTCACGATCGGCGCCGATGATATTTTCCTGCTCCTGTTTGATCTGCGTGAGCACATCACCCACGGCGGCCTCGGTCTGCCATTCCCAGTACAGCCGCGCGACGCTGCTGGCGAGCAGCTGGCGGGTCTGCTCCAGCTCCGCTTTTTGCGCATTCACTTTACCAATGCGGGCCTCAATCTGGGCGCGATTTTTCCCCCATAAATCCAGATCCCAACCCGCCGTCAGGCCAAAGGTGCCGTTGGTATACCAGGGGCCGGTTGTTCCCGCCGCCGGGTCGGTCAGGGCGAACGGTCCCATCAGCCCCTCTGCCGACATCTTTTGCCGTTCAACATCGGCGGAAAAGTCCAGCTGTGGGCCATCAGCGGCGACAGCGGCTTTCGCCTGCGCTTCCGCCAGGGTGATACGCTGCCGGGCAATTTCCATATCCGGCGCATCCGCTATCGCTTTAGCGATAAGCGAGTTGAGCTGGGGGTCATTATAATCTTTCCACCATTCGCTTTTCGGCCAGTCGGCATGGTTCAGCTGGGTATTTACAGCGGCGGCGGTGGCTTGCGTTTTAATTGGTGATACCGTGGCATGTTCCGGCGCACAGGCGGCCAGCATAAAAATCAGGGGAGCACTCAGAGATAAAGTAAGGGAACGTTTCATTACGCCATGCACTCAAAAAAAATAAAGGCGCAACTTACGCTTACTGGCGTTCCGTTTTTTAGTAACGCGTGGCAATCCGCATAATGTTATACATTTTCATATCCGGAAATTTATTCCTCAAGACAATGATTTAATATCATGTATTCATGCTAGTTATGAATTGGCTGCTACACTTACTCACGACAGACATACGCAGGAGAGGCGAATGAAAATATTATTGTGGGTTATTTTGATTATATTTCTGATAGGGCTGCTGGTGGTAACCGGCGTATTCAAGATGATTTTCTGATTCTTCTGCCCGGCTCCGCGCCGGGCAAAGGTATTCACGCCAGGCTCAGCCCTTCGACTGGATGACGCGGGCAATATCCGCAGACGTCTGTAGCGTACGGATCTCCTGAAATAACCCCAGCGCTTCGCCGTACTCTTTACGCAAATAGCTCAGCCACTGTTTGATACGCGCAACGTGATACAACCCGGTATCGCCCTGCTTTTCCAGCCGCGTGTATTTTTGCAGGAGTTTCACCACCTCAGCCCACGGCATACGCGGCTCATTATACTTCACCACCCGGCTGAGGTTCGGCACGTTCAGCGCGCCGCGTCCAATCATCACCGCATCACAGCCGGTGGCTTTCAGACACGCCTGTGCGCTCTCGTAATCCCAGATTTCGCCGTTGGCGATAACGGGAATGGTAAGGCGTTTGCGGATCTCGCCAATCGCCTGCCAGTTAATGCGCTCGGCTTTGTAGCCATCCTCTTTGGTACGCCCGTGCACCACCAGCTCGGTGGCGCCCGCCTGCTGCACCGCATCGGCAATTTCAAACTGCTTATCCCCGCTGTCCCATCCCAGACGCACTTTGACCGTCACCGGCAGATGCGATGGCACCGCCTCACGCATGGCCTTTGCGCCGCGATAAATCAGCTCCGGATCCTTGAGCAACGTTGCCCCGCCGCCGCTGCCGTTAACCAGCTTTGACGGACAGCCGCAGTTAAGGTCGACGCCGTACGAGCCAAGCGCGACCGCGCGGGCGGCGTTTTCAGCCAGCCACTCAGGATACTGACCGAGCAGCTGAATGCGCACCAGCGTACCGGAGGGGGTGCGGCTCTGACGATGCAGCTCCGGGCAGAGGCGATAAAATGATTTTTCTGGCAGCAACATATCGACCACGCGCAAGAACTCCGTCACGCAGAGATCGTAATCGTTCACCTCGGTCAGCAGCTCGCGCACGAGCGAGTCGAGCACGCCTTCCATCGGGGCCAGTAAAACACGCATTCTGAGTACCTGTGAAAAAAGACGCGCTATAGTAGCTGCTCTCTATGACTGTGGAAAGCCCGGCGTTCCATTCAGGAATGTCTGTTATGCTCAAAATTCATGTTGTGATCCGTGGCACATTTTCAGGTTTAATTGTATGATGAATACGTCTCAGCAAGGACTTTCACCATGAGCAAATCACTGAATATTATCTGGCAATACCTTCGGGCCTTCGTCCTGATTTATGCCTGCCTGTACGCCGGCATTTTTATCGCGTCGCTGCTGCCGATTACCATACCCGGCAGCATTATCGGCATGCTGATCCTCTTTGTGCTGCTGGCATTACAGGTGCTGCCCGCGAAATGGGTCAACCCGGGGTGCTTCGTTCTCATTCGCTATATGGCCCTGCTTTTTGTGCCTATCGGCGTTGGGGTTATGCAGTATTACGATGTGCTTAAAGCGCAATTCGGCCCGATAGTCGTCTCCTGCGCCATCAGTACGCTGGTGGTTTTTCTGGTGGTCAGCTGGAGCTCACATATTGTGCATGGCGAACGTAAAGTGGTTGGGGAGAAAACAAAAAAATGATGGAAAATATCTGGTGGTCCCTGCCGTTAACCCTGGCGGTGTTCTTCGCTGCCCGTAAGCTTGCGGTTCGTTTTAAAATGCCGCTGCTGAACCCGCTGCTGGTCGCCATGGTGGTGATCATTCCTTTTCTGCTGTTCACCGGCATTCCTTATGAACGTTACTTCGCCGGGAGCAAAATCCTCAACGATTTATTGCAGCCTGCCGTGGTGGCGCTGGCGTTTCCTTTATATGAGCAACTGCATCAGATCCGCGCGCGCTGGAAGTCCATCATCACCATCTGCTTTGTGGGTAGCCTGGTGGCGATGATCACCGGCACGTCAGTGGCCCTGTTGATGGGCGCGTCGCCGCAGATTGCCGCCTCTATTCTGCCGAAATCCGTGACCACGCCGATCGCCATGGCCGTGGGCGGCAGCATCGGAGGCATCCCGGCCATTAGCGCCGTATGCGTGATTTTTGTCGGTATCCTGGGGGCGGTGTTTGGCCATACGCTGCTGAACATCATGAAAATACGCACCAAAGCGGCGCGCGGTCTGGCGATGGGTACCGCCTCGCACGCGCTGGGCACCGCACGCTGTGCGGAACTGGATTATCAGGAAGGGGCATTCAGCTCGCTGGCGCTGGTGATTTGCGGGATTATTACTTCCCTGGTCGCGCCGTTCATCTTCCCGATTATTCTGGCCGTGATGGGCTAAAATTTGCGATGCGTCGCGCAAATTTCATTTTCATTTCATAAGTTGCACACATAATGAGATTTGGATCACATATAAAGGCCGTTCGGCTCCGTACACTACCGATCCATTAACCTTGATGAGGCAACGTCATGCATCCACGTTTTCAAGCTGCTTTCTCTCAGCTTGCAGAGAATTTGCAATCAGCCCTGGCTCCGGTTCTGGCGGATGCGCATTTCCCCGCCCTGCTGACGGCAGATCAGGTCACGACGCTTAAGCAGGCAACGGGGCTGGACGAAGACGCGCTGGCTTTCGCCCTGCTGCCGCTGGCAGCTGCCTGCGCCCGCGCAGACCTTTCCCATTTTAACGTAGGCGCGATTGCGCGCGGCGTAAGCGGGACCTGGTACTTCGGCGGGAATATGGAGTTTCTCGGTGCGACCATGCAGCAAACCGTTCACGCGGAGCAGAGCGCTATCAGTCATGCCTGGCTGCGCGGTGAAAAAGCCCTGCGCGCCATTACCGTCAACTACACCCCTTGCGGCCACTGCCGCCAGTTTATGAATGAGCTGAACAGCGGGCTGGAACTGCGTATCAACCTGCCGGGCCGCGCGCCGCATACGCTGGGCGATTACCTGCCCGACGCTTTCGGCCCGAAAGATCTTGGGATCAAAACCCTGCTGATGGACGAGCAGAACCACGGATATGCGCTCTCTGGGGATGCGCTCAGCGAAGCGGCCATTGCTGCCGCCAACAAAAGCCACACGCCGTACAGTAAATCCCCAAGCGGTGTCGCCCTTCAGTGCCGCGACGGTCGCATCTTCACCGGGAGCTATGCTGAGAATGCCGCGTTCAACCCGACGCTGCCTCCGCTACAGGGCGCACTGAACCTGCTCAGCCTGAACGGGTATGACTATCCGGATATTCAGCGCGCGATCCTGGCTGAAATTGCCGATGCGCCGCTGATCCAGTGGGACGCAACCGCAGCCACGCTGAAAGCGCTGGGCTGTTCAACCATCGACCGCGTGCTGCTTGCCTGATCGTCCCGGCGGGCAGAAATGCCCGCCAGTCTGACGAAAAACCCCTCAGTTGATTCGCTGTTTCTTGCGCTAACCAGGCGGGTACAGTAGCCTGAGGGAAATTTCATCATCGGTACGAGCCATCTGCATGTTAAAGCGCGTGTTTTACAGCCTGTCTGTCCTGGTCGGCATACTGCTGTTGATCGTGCTGGGTCTCGACCGCTGGATGAGCTGGAAAACAGCCCCCTACATTTTTGACGATCTTCAGGACCTTCCCTACCGTCAGGTTGGCGTCGTGCTTGGTACCGCCAAGTATTACCGCACCGGCGTCATCAATCAGTATTACCGATACCGTATTCAGGGCGCACTGAACGCCTACAACAGCGGCAAGGTGAACTATCTGCTGTTAAGCGGCGATAACGCCCTGCAAAGCTATAACGAGCCGGTGACGATGCGCAAAGATTTGATTGCCGCAGGCGTCGACCCGGCCGATATCGTGCTCGACTACGCCGGATTCCGCACCCTTGATTCCATCGTGCGTACCCGCAAGGTGTTCGACACCAACGATTTCATCATCATCACCCAGCGTTTCCACTGTGAGCGGGCGTTGTTTATCGCCCTGCATATGGGGATCCAGGCCCAGTGCTACGCCGTGCCGTCGCCAAAAGATATGCTGAGCGTACGCGTACGCGAGTTTGGCGCCCGTTTTGGCGCGCTGGCTGACCTGTACCTGTTCAAGCGTGAACCGCGCTTCTTAGGCCCGCTGGTGCCAATCCCGGCGATGCATGAAGTGCCTGAAAATGCGCAAGGTTATCCGGCGGTGACGCCGGAGCAGCTGCTGGAAATGCAGAAGAAGTAATAACTGATGTCGGGTGGCGGCTTCGCCTTACCCGACCTACGATCGCGATTTTGTAGGCCCGGTAAGCGTCGCGCCACCGGGCAAAAAAAGGCCCGCTACGTGAGCGGGCCTTTTCATTCTGAAGAACTTACTTCTTACGCGCGTACTTCAGTGAATCCAGGGCAACCGCGAAGATGATGATCGCGCCCTTGATAATGTACTGCCAGTACGGGTTCACGCCGATGTAGGTCAGGCCATAGTTGATTACGGTGAAGATGATCACACCGGTCACCACGCCCAGCACGGTACCCACGCCGCCGCTGAAGGAGACCCCGCCGACCACGCAGGCCGCAATCGCATCCAGTTCGTACATAAAGCCGAGGTTGTTGGTCGCAGAGCCGATACGGCCCGCTTCCAGCATCCCGCCAAAGGCATAGAACACGCCGGACAGGGCATAAATCATCAGCAGGTTCAGCGCAACGTTGACCCCGGAGACTTTCGCCGCTTCCGGGTTGCCGCCGATGGCGAAAATGTTTTTACCGAAGCGGGTTTTGTTCCACAGGATCCAGACGAACGCCACCGCAATCAGCGCATAGAAGGTGATATAGGAGAGACGGAAGCTGCCCAGCGCAACAAACCCCTGCGTGAAGGTAGAGAAGCCGCTGTCGAAGCCAGAGATCGGGGACGCGCCGACGAAATCGTAGTACAGGGAGTTAATACCGTAAACGATGATCATCGTACCCAACGTGGTGATGAATGGCGTCACGTTCAGGTAAGCAATGATGATGCCGTTAATCAGGCCGATCACCGCGCCGATGGCGCACACAATCAGGATCACCACGAAAATCGGCATGGTCGCCATCTCCGGGAATACCTTGTTGGCGTTTTCCATCGACTGCAACAGGGTCGCCGCAATGACCGCCGCCAGACCGACCTGGCGCCCTGCCGAAAGGTCAGTCCCCTGGGTAACGATAAGCCCCGCCACGCCCAACGCGATAATAATACGCACGGAAGACTGGGTCAGAATGTTACTCAAGTTCAGCAGACTTAAGAACGTAGGGTCCTGGAAAATAATAATTGCCAGCAAGACTAAAAGAACAACGTAAATACCGCCTTCTTTCAGATAAGTGAGAAAACTTTTTTTATTTAACGCACTCATGAGGAGCCCCTGATCTTAAAGGTGCAAAGACGCAAGACGCAAAATTTCGTTTTGCGTTGTCGTTTTGGTGTCAACAATACCGGCAACGAGACCATTGCTCATAACCAGAATACGGTCTGTGATCCCTAACAATTCCGGCATTTCGGAAGAAATAATAATGATCCCTTTATCTTTTTTGGCCAGCTCCGCGATCAGCTGGTAAATCTCAAATTTTGCACCAACGTCGATACCGCGCGTAGGTTCATCCAGCATCAGGATCTCAGGCTGGGTCAATAACCAGCGACCGATAATAACCTTCTGCTGGTTCCCTCCCGAGAGTGAACCGATTTGCGTGCGGTGCCCCGGCGTTTTCACGCGCATGGAGTCAATCACCCACTGGGTATCGCTCTTCATACGGGAATTATCCAGCAGGCCGATTTTACTTTTGTAGTTACGGATATTCGAAATCAACGAGTTAAAGTTAATATCGAGATACGCATAAATGCCGGTCGAGCGGCGCTCTTCCGTCACCAGCGCAAAACCATGATTAATGGCTTCGTTAGCGTTGTGGTTATTAATTTTCTTGCCGTGCAGCGTAATGGTGCCGCCCGACTTTTCACGGATGCCAAACAGGGTTTCTACGATATCGGTGCGCTTCGCGCCTACCAGCCCTGCGATGCCCAGAATCTCACCCTTGTGCAGATCGAAAGAGACATCACGAATGGACGGCTGACGCAGCGAGGTCAGGTTACGCACCTCCAGAATCACTTCGCCTGGCTTGTTTTCTTTATCCGGGAAGCGCTGGTTCAGAGAACGACCGACCATCATGGCGATGATCTTGTCCATGTCCAGTCCTTCCAGCGGCTGGGTGGCAATCCACTGGCCGTCGCGCAGAATGGTGATTTCATCGCACAGCTGGAAGATCTCTTCCATTTTATGTGAGATATAGACAATGCCGCAGCCGCGATCTTTCAGCTTACGAATAATGGTAAAAAGGTGATTAACCTCTTTTTCCGTTAATGACGACGTTGGTTCGTCCATGATCACGATTTTGGCATCATAGGAGAACGCTTTGGCAATTTCGATCATCTGCATCTGGGAAACCGATAATGTCCCGACGCGTGCGCGCGGGTCGATATCAATATCCAGCTCATCAAAAATGGCTTTGGTGTCGCGATACATTTTATCCTGATCGACAAAGACACCTTTGGTTGGATAGCGGCCCAACCACATATTATCCATAACCGAACGTTGCAGAACCAGGTTTAACTCCTGGTGAACCATTGAGATACCGTTTTCCAGCGCTTCTTTCGCTGAATGGAAATCGATCTCTTTTCCCTGAAAAAGAATACTGCCGGAATCTTTTTGATAGATCCCAAAAAGGCATTTTAATAATGTTGATTTACCCGCACCGTTTTCACCCATTAACGCATGAATAGAGTGAGGACGAACTTTTAAATTAACATTATCGAGTGCCTTAACCCCGGGGAATGACTTGTTGACACCGGTCATTTCCAGTAAGTATTCACCGGACGGCTGAGTAGTTGTGCTGACCATAATTATACCTTGTTGGCCTCGCATATCGCGTTATAAAAGGGCGCAACGAATTGCGCCCAGTGAAGACAAAACGAAAATCTTATTTACCGATAAACTCAGCCAGGTTGGACTGGTCTACGCCCACGTAAGGAACGCGAACGATTTTATTTTCAATTTTCCAGTTAGTTCCGTCAGCGGCACCTTTACCGTCGGCCAGGTTTTTCGCCAGATCGAAGGTGGCTTTCGCCTGGTTGTTAGCATCGTTCAGCACGGTACCGGCCATTGCGCCAGATTTCACCAGCGCCAGCGCTTCTGGCAGAGCATCCACACCGAAGACAGGAATGGCGGATTTGTTGTGTGCCTTCAGCGCTTCAACGGCGCCCATAGCCATCGCGTCGTTGTTGGCGATGACCACTTCAATTTTGTTCGCGTTCGGGCCAGAGAGCCACGCGTCCATCTTATCTTTCGCCTGAGCGGTGTCCCACATCGCGGTATCTAACGCCAGCTGCTGGGTTTTCAGGCCTTTGTCGTTCAGCTCTTTGATGACGTAGGTGGTACGGGCTTCAGCATCCGGGTGGCCCGGCTCGCCTTTCAGCAGAACGAACTGCACCTGACCGTCTTTGTTCAGGTCCCAGTTCGGGTTTGCTGCCCAATGTTTCGCAATCAGATCGCCCTGGATAATACCGGACTCTTTGGAGTCAGTACCCACGTAATACGCTTTATCGTAGCTGTCCAGCGCCTTACGGGAAGGTTCTTTGTTGAAGAAGACGATTGGCACGTTCTGGCCGCGCGCTTTCTCGATAACCGTGCCTGCTGCGGCCGGGTCAACCAGGTTAATAGCCAGCGCTTTCACGCCTTTTGCCAGCAGAACGTCAATCTGATCGTTCTGTTTGGACTGGTCGTTCTGGGAGTCATTCATCAGCAGCTGTACGTCTGGCGCTGATTTAGCATCTTTTTCAATTGCTTTGCGCACAACGGACATGAAGTTGTCGTCGTATTTATAGATAGTCACGCCAATACGGGTATCCGCAGCGTGGGCTGCTGCGCCAAAAAGCATGCTTGCCATGACAGCAGACAGAGTCAACACCTTCTTATTCATGGTATCTCCGGTTTTTTTTATGCAGGGTAGTTCTGGTGAAAAACGGCAGGCGGGCAGATGTTAATAAAACGTTACTGATCGCCGACGTTCACTTATAAAATGTCCAGCTTCCGTGTTCGGTAACGCTCCAGAAATGCGTTTTATTCGTTGTCTGAGGCGTTCTGGCAACGGTAAAAGTGAATAATCACCGTTACATTGTGTTTCAGCCCCTAAAACGCTGACATCATAGACAGCGGTTTGTTAAGATACTGTGAATTTACTCACAGATTGAAAACGGTTACATCACGTGATGTTATCAGTTAGTGATCGGAGCCACAGTTTGCCGAATAGCGACCGAATGGCGGCGTACTAAAGTCGGCATAAAACAATGCGTTGCGTCAGGATCTAACAGCCCGGCCGCCCCCTGTAACGCCAGCTCTGTCGCCAGTTTCGCCATCGACGCAATGGGATAACGTACCGTTGTCAGCTGCGGATCGGTGTAACGGGCAATGGGGATATCATCAAAACCGATCAGCGATAAATGCTGTGGCACCGCAATGCCATTGTCTTTCAGCGCGGTAAGCGCACCTGCCGCCATGCTGTCGTTATAGGCAAACACGGCTGATAGCTGAAGGTTACGCCCCAGCAGTTCAACCATTGCCGCTTCACCGCCCTGCATGTCCGGCGAACCGGTGCCGACCCAGCTTTCCAGGGGCGCAATCCCCTGCTCTTTCAGGGCATTTTGCCAGCCTTCGCGGCGCATCATGTCGTCTTCAATACCGTGGCTGGAAGCCAGGTAGCCAATGCGCTGATGGCCGTTGCTGATGAGCATACGCGTCGCCATCATTGCGCCGCTGACGTTATCCAGACCGACGCAGCGGTGCGCGTAACCGGGGACGATGCGGTTGATCAGCACCATACCGGGGATCTGCTCCATAAACCCGGCCAGCTCCTCATCGCTCAGGGCTTTAGAGTGCACAATCAGGGCGTTACAGCGCTGGCGGATCAGTACCTCAATGGCATAGCGCTCTTTCTCAGCCTCGTGATAGCTGTTGCCAATCAGCACGTATTTCTGGTGCTGCTGGGCAACAACGTCCACCGCTTTGACCAGCGCGCCGAAGAAGGCGTCCGACACGTCCATCACGACTACGCCAATGGTATCGCTAACCTGCGTCGCCAGCGCCTGCGCGTTGGCGTTTGGCCGGTACCCCAGCTGGGTCACGGCTTTCATTACGGTTTCACGCGTTTCAGGGCTGACCAGCGCGCTGTTGTTCAGCACGCGGGAGACGGTAGCAACAGAAACACCCGCCTGGCGGGCGACGTCACGAATGGTGATCATATTCACCATCCTTTAAAGGATTGCAGCAACTCACAGACACCCCCTGTGTTTAGCAAGGTGGCTATTCTGGCAGCGAGAGAGAGGAGACTACGTGAAGAAGCTCACACAGATGAAAACGCTTACATCCGTTTTGTTAATGATTGTGATCCAGATCGTTATCTGGATGTATTACGTAATGATGTACCCGACGCAAGGGCGGTTAGCTGGCGCCATGCCCACTCCAGCGGGCCCTGGCGGAAATAGCGCAGCCAGACAACGGAAAACACTACGTTAACAATCCAGACCGGAATAACAAACACCAGCAGCGTCAGGCGGTCGAATTTCATAAACAGGCCGAATCGGTAGAAAAGCGTGGTGCAAATCAGGGTTTGCAGAATGTAATTGCTTAACGCCATCCGTCCAACGCAGGCCACCGCGCTGACGATCCACAGGCGGGAGAGCCGCGGCCAGAAGCCGTAAATCAACGCCGCATAGCCGATAGTCTGGAACGGCGCGCTCAGCTCGCGCGGTACCTGAAGCAGGAACGCACACCAGCGGTAATCCCAGTGAAGATGCCACTGCATAATCACCGCCGGGAGGTTGACGATCACGCCGAGCAGCACCAGCCCTGCGCCCGTACGACGATAGTGTCGCAGGCTAAACTCCCCTTTCAGCCAGCCGGTGCGCATTAGGGCTGCGCCCATCAGCATCATCCCCGCCAGCTGCCAGCCGTATTGCGCGCCCAGCGCCAGCAGGTTATCGCCGAGCATATCGGCCCGGTTGCCGATCGCCTCCATGCCGCCTTTCAGCTTCCAGAACTGCTCATATTGCAGGTTGGCCGCATCCGGGATCCACGACCGACTGGTAGCGCCATCGGCAATCATGCCGAGCAGCAGCAGCACGGCCAGCCCCATGACATAGAGCATCACGCCGGTATTAAACAGGCTTTTTACGCCGGGCGCGTCGCGGATCAGCCGCCAGCAAATAAGGCCTACCAGGCCATATGCGAGCAGAATATCGCCGTCCCAGAAAAGCAGCCCGTGAATAAAGCCGAGGATGACCAGCAGCGTTAAGCGCGACTGGATCCAGCGCGTACCGCGTTTAAGGAGAAGCTGAAGTCCGGCGCCAAAAAGAAGCGCAAAGAGGGTCAGGAATTTCACCTGAGCGAAGAGGTCGAGAATTGCCCACGTCCAGGCATCGCTGCGCGTGATGTCGCCATACCACGCAGGATTCAGATAGGCGGCCTTCGGCAGACCGAAGGCGCTGATATTCAGCAGCAGGATACCGAGAATGGCGACGCCGCGAACAAAATCGAGCGTGACGTTTCGCTCCATGGTCCCTGCCCTGTCTGATTAGTTGTGGTGACGCACGGCGCGCAGGAACTCCTGGCGGGTGTTCTGGCTCGATTTGAACAGGCCGCCCAGCGAGGTGGTGGTGGTCGCGCTGGTGGCATCACGCACGCCGCGAGCTTTCACGCAGTAGTGCACCGCGTCGATGGACACCGCCACGTTGTTGGTACCCAGCAGGGTTTGTAGCGCGATCAGGATCTGCTGCGTCAGACGTTCCTGCACCTGCGGACGCTGGGCGAAGAACTGCACGATGCGGTTGATTTTGGACAGGCCAATAACCGTATCTTTTGGAATATAAGCCACCGTCGCTTTACCGTCGATCGTCACAAAGTGATGCTCGCAGGTGCTGGTCAGCGTGATATCGCGTACCGTCACCATCTCATCAACCTTCATCTTGTTTTCAATGACGGTAATTTTCGGGAAGTTCGCGTAATCCAGGCCGGAGAAAATTTCGTCGACGTACATTTTCGCGATGCGGTGCGGCGTCTCCATCAGGCTGTCGTCGCTCAGATCGAGATTCAGCAGTTGCATGATCTCCGTCATATGGCCGGCGATCAGATTCTTGCGGGTAACATTGTCCAGCTCCTGCACGGGCGGGCGCAGTGGCGTTTCAAGACCGCGCGCAACCAGCGCTTCATGGACAAGGGCTGCTTCTTTACTGAGTGATGGCATTCTTTTCTCCTGCAGGTGTGGCGTCTTTTGCCCTCGTTGTGGCAAAAGTGTGCGCTCATTGTGCGTGAGGCGACGCACATAATCCAGTATTCACGACGATAATTATTGCAATTGCTGTTGCCTTTCAGCCTGACGGTTCCAGACTAACGCCCCACCAACGAACAGCGCGATCCCCGCCAGCCCCAGCGCAGGTTCAAGCCGGTGCGTGAGCCAGGTCGACAGCGCCGACGTGACCGGCCCCACCAGCTGACCAATGGCATACCCGGTAGTGAGCAGCCCCGCCATATAGCGCGCGTGGTCTGGCGCCAGCTCGCGACCGTATAGCAGAGAGAGCTGCACGGCGCAGAGGAACCCGCCGCCCACCAGCATCCCTCCCGTCAGCAAACCGCCAATGCCCGGCAGCAGCCAGGCCGCCAGCACACCAATCCCCTGTAGCCAAAGGACAATCGCCAGCCTGCGGTTAGCGCTTGACGTATGCCGCAGGGCAATGCTGAGCGCAATACCCACCACCGAAGCGGCGCCAAATATCGGCCAGACAAACTGCGCAAACAGGCTGCCGGGAAAACGCACCGCCGCCATTTGCGATAAAAAGGTCGCCGGGAGGATATAGCCGAATCCCGCCAGGCTGTAGCTCCAGACCAGACGCTTTAAATCTGCGGTCAGCAGCAGCGGCTCAGGAGCGGACCCCGGGCGATGAAGCTGACCCGCGCGCGGCAGATACCGTGCTACCAGCGCAATCAGCACCAGCGCCAGGACGCCGTAGATTTGCCATGCCGCCCCGGCGGAAAGGGATTTGGCCTGAATATAAACCGCCAGCAGGCCGCTCAGCGCAATGCCGGCGCCAGGTCCGGCAAAGACCGCCGCACTGAGCCCCGGCTTGCCCAACTGCCCCAGCCGCTCGTTGGTCCAGGCGGCAATCAGCACCATCGACCAGCCGCTCATGCAGCCAATCACGAAGCGCAGCAGGCCGTGAACGACGGCGTTATCTGCCGCTGCGGAGAGCAGCGTCAACGCCACCGCGCCGATAATCCCCAGCCAGAGACGCGTTTCAACGAAGCGATGGGCGCGCATGGCATCCCATGCGCCGACCAGATAGCCCAGATAATTCATCGCCGCCACCAGACCCGCGCTGGTAAGCGTGAGTTGCCCGGCGGCAATCATCAGCGGCACCTGAGGCGTGAAGGCAAAGCGCCCAATCCCCATTGCCACGACCAGAACCACAAACCCGCTGAGCGCGATACGCAGCGCCATGATCGCTCCAATTGTTAAAGAAAAGTAAATTTATGATGCAACATCTCGTCGTCCTGCGAAAGTGAAAGTTGCTCACAGGTCAATGAAAACGCTGTATTATGCGTTTTATGAATCGTCTTACCTTTAAGGAGCCCTGCATGGAACTGCTCGAAGAGCATCGTTGTTTTGAAGGTCGACAGCAGCGCTGGCGGCACGACTCCACCACGCTGAATTGTGCAATGACGTTCAGCATTTTCCTGCCCCCTGCGGAAAATCCACCGGTGCTGTACTGGCTTTCAGGCCTGACCTGTAATGACGAAAACTTCACCACCAAAGCGGGAGCACAACGTATTGCCGCTGAGCTGGGCATTGCTTTGGTAATGCCAGACACCAGCCCGCGTGGCGATGACGTGGCCGACGATGCCGGATACGATTTGGGTAAAGGTGCCGGATTCTATCTCAACGCCACCGAACAGCCGTGGGCGAGCCATTACCGCATGTATGACTACATTCGCGACGAACTGCCGGCGCTGGTGCAGTCTCAGTTTGCGGTCAGCGAGCGCTGCGCAATAAGCGGGCATTCGATGGGCGGCCACGGCGCGCTGATCATGGCGCTGAAAAATCCGGGTAAGTACGTCAGCGTGTCGGCATTTGCACCGATTGTGAACCCGACGCAGGTGCCGTGGGGGCAAAAAGCCTTTACGCACTATCTGGGTAACGACAGTCAAAAATGGCAGGAATGGGACAGCTGCGCGCTGATGCTGGCAAGCCGGACGGAAGATGCGATTCCGATGCTTATCGATCAGGGTGATGCGGATCAGTTCCTCGCCGGACAGTTACAGCCTGCGGTGCTGGCTGAAGCGGCGCGCCAGAAGGACTGGCCGCTGACGCTGCGCATTCAGCCGGGATACGATCACAGCTATTACTTTATGGCGTCCTTTATTGAAGATCATCTCCGCTTCCATGCGGAACATTTGTTCAGGTAAGTTCAGCCTTTTTGCCCGGTAGCCTCCTGCATACCGGGCCTTTCTCCTCCCCCTCATTTACATAATCCTATCCGCTTGAATCCAGGCTGGTTTCCTTTCATCTTTGTCAAACACAAATGATTTCAATTATCATTTGTGTTTACAATTCTACATTCTTTTGTACAATTCCAGGCTCTTCTCCATCTTAAAGAGTTCTTAAAAGACAAAAACATACAGTTCTCAGGGTTATCCCGATGGAGTTTTATTCATTTTTATACGGAATGTACAAATGACAATACCCCGCATTAAGCTCCTGGCCGTCGCCGTTGGCGCTGCCACATTCACCCCTCTCGTTCACGCAGCCGATCAGGACACCGTTGTCGTCACCGCGACGGGTTTTGAACAAAAGATCCAGAATGCCCCCGCCTCCATCTCTGTTATTTCGAAACAGCAGATTGAAGATAAAGCCTACCGTGATGTTACCGATGCCCTGAGAGACGTCCCGGGCGTTGTCGTCACCGGCGGCGGGAGTAGCAGTGATATCAGCATTCGCGGCATGGCATCTCAGTACACCTTGTTCCTCGTGAATGGCAAACGCGTCAGTACGCGAAGCACCCGCCCAAACAGCGACAACTCGGGTATTGAACAAGGCTGGCTGCCGCCGCTGGAGTCCATTGAGCGCATTGAGGTTATCCGTGGCCCGATGTCCTCACTTTACGGCTCCGATGCGATGGGTGGCGTCATCAACGTCATTACCAAAAAAGTCTCAAACACTAAAGCCTGGACCGGTTCGTTGCACGGCGATGCAACCTTCCAGGAAAACCATGATTCCGGCGATATCTTCCAGACCAACGCCTACGCTTCTGGTCCCCTGATTGACGGGCTGCTTGGCGCAAAAGTGACGGGGCTGTTGTCACGCCGCGCCGAAGATAAAATCGTGAACGGGTATAACGAGCAGAAAATGCGTAACGGTGGCATTACCCTGAACTTCACCCCGGATGAGAAGAACGATTTCGATCTTGATTTTGCTCGCGAGCTTCAGGACAGAAACAGCACGCCAGGGATGTCGAAAGCGGCTGAAACCTGCCGGGGAACGACCTGTAAGCCAAATACCAAAAGCGACTCGCGCTATGAGCACACGACCTACTCCTTAACCCACAGCGGGTATTACGACGACTTCAATACCACCAGCTATATCCAGCAGGAAGAGACCAATAATCCAGGTCGCAAAATGCGCTCGTATAACACCACCTTCAACAACCAGAACCAGATTTTCCTCGGCGATCATACGTTGACCCTCGGCGGACAGTATCGGTATGAGAAACTGCGCGACAAGGGCAATCAGCTGGAAGCGGCGGACGGCCTGAACAAACTGACGCGCTGGAGCTGGGCCCTGTTTGCCGAAGATGAATGGTCAATGACGGAAAGCTTTACGTTGACCGGCGGCCTGCGTATGGACAAAGACCAAAACTACGGGACGAACTGGACGCCGCGCGGTTACGGCGTATGGCACCTGGCCGATCACTGGACGTTGAAAGGCGGGGTTTCGGCTGGCTACCGTGCGCCGGATTTGCGTCAGTCGTCTGCCAGCTGGGGCCAGGTAACGGGTGGCGGCCGTCTTGACGGTATCATCGTCGGCAACCCGGATCTGAAACCAGAGAAGAGCCTGAGCGAAGAGCTCGCCCTGCTCTGGGATAACAACGATAATCTGAATGCTGGCGTGACGCTGTTCAATACCGACTTCAAGGACAAGATTACGGAAGTTCGCCGCTGTAACAGCAGCGCCGATCCCGCCTGTACGATTGGCGATCACAGCTATGATTTCGTGAGCGACCGCGTCAACGTGGATAAAGCCAACATGCGCGGCGTGGAGTCCTCCTTCGGCTGGAAAATCTCGCGCGATGTAAACTGGACCGCAAACTATACCTATACCGAATCCGAGCAGAAGAGCGGTCAGTTCTCAGGCAAGCCGCTGAACAAGATGCCGAAGCACATGTTCAACACCACCCTGGACTGGCAGGCGACGCCCGACGTCGGTTTCTGGAGCCGTCTGAACCTTCGCGGTAAAACGTCTGAGTACCTGAGCCGCACGTCAATGTCACAGGGCACACCGTCCTACACTCAGGTTGATGTCGGTCTGCGCTACAACGCGAACAAAAACCTGTTGGTTACTGCCGGTGTGTATAACGTGCTTGATAAGCAGATTGACTACGACACGTATGACACCGTGCTGGACGGGCGTCGCTATACGGTTGGCATGACCTACAGCTTCTGATCTGCCCATAAAAAAGCCCGCTCGGTTGAGCGGGCTTAAAGAGAGGAAGTGCGGTTATTGCTTAAATCGTTCAGGGAAATCCATTTCACTGTAGCGAACGAAGCGTGTTCCTTTCGTCAACTTGTAGCCAAACCAGATGAGCAGGAACAGCGGGATACCAATGTAGGTGGCCGTAACGGCGCCCCAGTCAATGGTGTCCGCAAGGAAGGCCTCATAGTTCTGACCCAGAGTAATGATCAGGCACAGAACGAAGGCGAAAATCGGCCCCAGCGGGAAGAACCCTGAACGGTACGGCAGATTATTCAGATCATGACCCTGCATGACGTAGCCGCGACGGAAACGGTAGTGGCTGATGGCAATACCCAGCCAGGCGATGAAGCCCGTCATACCGGAAGTGTTAAGCAGCCACAGGTACACCGTCTGGTTGCCGAACATGGAGGTCAGGAAGCACAGACCCGCAATCACCGTGGTCGCATACAGCGCGTTGCGCGGCACGCCACCGCGAGACAGTTTCGAGAAGATACGCGGCGCTTTGCCGTCGCAGGCCAGGGTATAGAGCATACGGGTGGAGGCGTACATGCCGGAGTTACCCGCAGACAGTACCGCCGTCAGGATCACCGCGTTCATCACCGCCGCCGCAGAGAGCAGGCCCGCGTGCTGGAAGACCAGGGTGAACGGGCTGACGCTGATGTCTTTCACATCGTTACGCAGCAGGCTTGGATCGGTATACGGAATGATCAGGCTGATAATCAGGATAGCGAACACGTAGAACAGCAGAATACGCCAGAACACCTGACGCACCGCGCGCGGAATGGTCTTCTCCGGGTTTTCAGATTCACCGGCCGCGATACCAATCAGCTCCGTGCCCTGGAAGGAGAAGCCGACAATCATCGCCACGCCAATCATCGCCGAGAAGCCCCCGGCAAACGGCGCGTCGCCAATGGTCCAGTTACTCCAGCCCGCCGGTTCGGCCCCTTTGAAAATACCAACGATCATCGCCACACCGACGACGATAAAGATGATGACGGTTGCCACTTTAATCAAAGAGAACCAGTATTCCGCTTCGCCAAAGCCGCGCACGGAGATGTAGTTCAGCAGGAAGATAACGGCCAGGAACAGCGCGCTCCAGATCCAGCCAGGCGTGTCCGGGAACCACCAGGTCATCACCAGCTGTGCGGCAACGAGGTCCACGGCGATAGTCACCGCCCAGTTGTACCAGTAGTTCCAGCCCAGCGCGAAGCCGAAGCCTTCCTCAACGTATTTTTGTCCGTAGGTCGAAAACGACCCCGATACCGGCATGTAGGCCGCCAGTTCGCCCAGGCTGGTCATCAGGAAGTAAACCATCAGGCCAATCAGGATATAAGAGAATAGTGCCCCACCCGGGCCGGCTGCCGAAATCGTTGCGCCAGAGGCAACGAAAAGACCTGTACCGATGGATCCGCCAATGGCGATCATCGTCAGGTGACGCGCCTTGAGTTCGCGACGTAGCGCGGGCGCTTCTGTGGTTTTAGTTTCTGAAACCATGTGAAAATGCTGTCCATTCAATAAATGAGGCGCGATTGTAGCAGACGATCCGCGTTCCTTCCGGCAGAAATGCTCAGTTATAAGAGAGCTTCATGACTCGGCCAGGATTATAAGTAAAGCATAAAAATGTGGGGTGGTAAGCGCACATAGCCCCGGTAAGCGAAGCGCCACCGGGAATGTTAAATGGCGCAGTAACGCAGAAAACGCTGGAGCGAACTGGAAAGGTGTTTCTGACGATGATGGATGCACCACAGCGTACGCACCAGCTTCGGCAGCGGAACGGGGATCTCAACCAGCGAGCCGGTTTCCAGCTGTTCGGCAATCACCCGACGGGAGAGACAGCTGATGCCCAGACCATGACGCACGGCGTGCTTGATGGCCTCCGAGTTACCTAACTCCATCCCCAGCTGGAACTGCGGCAGATGGGACAACAGCAGATAATCGACGATTTCACGCGTACCGGAGCCCTGCTCGCGCAGGATCCACTGGGCCTGCGCCAGCCGTTCCAGCGTGACCTCGCCCTGTAACAGAGAAGAGGCCGGGGAAGCGAATACCACCAGCTCATCCTCCAGCCAGGGTTCCGCAATGATATCCACGTTGTGGCATGGCCCTTCGATAAGCCCGATGTCCACGCGGAAATCAATGACCGCGTTTATGACGTCCTGACTGTTGCCGACGCTCATCTCCAGCGGCAGGGTCGGAAAATCACGGCGGTAGCGGGCGATCACTTCCGGCAGAATGTAGTTACCGATCGTGCTGCTGGCAAAAACGCGAATAGCGCCGTTGTCCTCGCGGAACAGCTGCTCGATCTCCGTCGCCTGCTCCAGTAGCGCCAGCGCGCGCGGGTACAGCAGTCGGCCATGTTCGTTCACCACCAGCCGCTTCCCTACCCTGTCGAAAAGCTGGACGCCCAGCTGCCCTTCCAGATCGGTCAAGGCCGCGCTGACGGCGGACTGCGAGAGCGCCAGCATTTGTGACGCCTGGGTCGTCGAGCCGCTTTTAAGCACTTCGGCAAAAACTTCCAGCTGACGCAATGTAATGTGCATGGTTGCTTACCACTTATAAAGATTGATTATAAATATATAATCAATTTTATTTTTAAGCCAGAGCGCCGTAACCTTTAGCCAGACAAAGGAGAAGGTTATGTCAGAAATCACCTTACAACATCATCGTACAGTGTGGCACTTCGTGCCGGGTCTCGCGCTCAGCGCCGTAGTTACCGGGGTTGCCTTATGGGGCGGCAGTATACCGGCGGTTGCCGGCGCAGGGTTCAGCGCCTTAACGCTGGCCATTCTGCTCGGCATGGTGGTGGGGAATACCGTTTATCCGCACCTCTGGAAATCCTGCGACGGCGGCGTGATTTTCGCCAAGCAGCATCTATTACGTCTCGGGATTATCCTTTACGGCTTCCGACTCACCTTTTCGCAGATTGCGGACGTGGGCGTCAGCGGGATTGCCATTGACGTCCTGACCCTTACCAGCACCTTTTTACTGGCGTGCTTCATCGGCCAGAAGATCTTTGGGCTGGACAAACAGACCAGTTGGCTGATCGGCGCGGGCAGCAGCATCTGCGGCGCCGCCGCGGTGCTGGCGACGGAGCCGGTCGTTAAGGCCGAAGCCAGTAAAGTGACGGTCGCCGTTGCAACGGTGGTCATCTTCGGTACGCTGGCGATCTTCCTCTATCCGGCCATGTACCCGCTGGTGGCGCACTGGTTTAGCCCGGAAACCTACGGCATCTATATTGGCTCAACCATGCACGAAGTGGCGCAGGTGGTGGCGGCAGGTCACGCCATCAATCCGGAAGCGGAAAACGCGGCGGTCATCGCCAAAATGCTGCGCGTGATGATGCTGGCCCCGTTCCTGATTTTCCTCGCGGCGCGGGTTAAGCAGCTGGCTCCGGCAGGCGGCAGCGAGAAAAGCAAAATCACCATCCCCTGGTTTGCGATCCTGTTCATCGTGGTCGCTATCTTCAACTCCTTCCACCTGCTGCCAAACGCGGTGGTGGAGATGCTGGTGACGCTCGATACGGTGCTGCTGGCGATGGCGATGGCGGCGCTGGGGGTGACCACTCACGTCAGCGCGCTGAAAAAAGCCGGTGCGAAACCGCTGCTGATGGCGCTGGTGCTCTTCATCTGGCTGATTGTGGGCGGCGGCGCGATTAACCTTGCCGTGCACAGCCTGATGGCATAAACCATCTCGTCCTTCTCCTGTTAACCCGTTATCATAGGCGTTTCGGGTTAACAGGAGTCTTTTCATGAAATATGTTGGAGCGCACGTTAGCGCTGCCGGTGGCCTTGCGAATGCCGCCATTCGCGCCGCCGAAATCGAGGCGACCGCTTTCGCCCTGTTCACCAAAAATCAGCGCCAGTGGCGCGCAGCGCCCCTCACCACCGAGGTGATTGACGATTTCAAAGCCGCCTGTGAAAAATACCATTACGGGCCGGGCCAAATCCTTCCCCACGACAGCTATCTGATTAACCTCGGGCATCCGGTGCAGGAAGCGCTGGATAAATCCCGCGAGGCGTTCCTTGATGAGGTTCAGCGCTGCGAACAGCTGGGGCTGACGCTGCTGAACTTCCATCCGGGAAGTCATCTGATGCAGATTGACGAAGACGCCTGTCTGGCGCGCATTGCCGAGTCGATCAACATGACGCTGGATAAAACCCAGGGCGTGACGGCGGTGATCGAGAATACCGCCGGTCAGGGCAGCAACCTCGGCTTTAAGTTTGAGCATCTGGCGGCGATCATCGACGGCGTGGAGGATAAATCCCGCGTGGGCGTGTGCATTGATACCTGCCACGCGTTTGCCGCCGGGTATGACCTGCGCACCACCGAGGCCACGAAAACTACCTTCGAGGAGTTCGAGCGCGTTGTTGGCTTCAAATATCTTCGCGGTATGCATTTAAACGATGCGAAAAGCGGGTTCGGCAGCCGCGTTGACCGTCACCACAGCCTGGGCGAAGGCAATATCGGCCACGATGCGTTCCGCTTCATCATGCAGGACGCCCGCTTCGACGGCATTCCGATGGTGCTGGAAACCATTAATCCGGACATCTGGGCGGAAGAGATTGCGTGGCTGAAGGCCCAGCAGACCGCTGAACAGGCGGCATAAAAAAAGCCGGGCGCTTAACGCGACCCGGCTTTTTTGTAGGTCGGGTAAGGCGAAACCGCCACCCGACACCTCATTCAGGCTGCTTTTGCTACCGCTTCCGCTTCCGGACGCTTCAGCACCGCGTAAGACAGACCCGCCACCAGCGTACCGGCGACAATCGCCAGCAGATAACCCAGCACCGGAGTAATCGCGCCAGGGATCAGCAGGACGAACAGACCGCCGTGCGGTGCCATCAGCTTCGCGCCAACCGCCATGGAGATAGCGCCAGTGACCGCGCCGCCCACGATACAGCAGGGCAGAACGCGCATTGGATCGCGCGCCGCAAACGGGATTGCGCCTTCGGTGATGAAGCACAGCCCCAGCACCAGCGCCGCTTTGCCGCCTTCCTGTTGCGCTTTATCGAACTTACGACGGGCAATGAGTGTCGCCAGGCCGAGCGCCAGCGGTGGCACCATACCTGCCGCCATGATCGCCGCCATCGGCGCGTAGGTCTGGGTACTCAGCAGGCCAACGCCAAAGGCATATGCCGCTTTGTTTACCGGGCCACCCATGTCGGTACACATCATACCGCCGAGGATAGCGCCCAGCAGAACCGCGTTCGCCGTCCCCATGGTTTGCAGCCAGTGGGTCAAGCCTTCCAGAATGCCCGCGACCGGTTTACCAATCAGGTAGATCATCGCCAGGCCCACCACCAGGCTGGAGATCAGCGGAATGATCAGGATAGGTTTCAGCGCTTCCATACTCTGCGGCAGCTTCAGCTTCGAGCTGATCAGCTTCGCCACGTAACCCGCAAGGAAACCGGCAATGATACCGCCGATAAAGCCAGAACCGGTGCTCACGGCCAGCATACCGCCGATAAGACCCGGGGTCAGGCCCGGACGGTCAGCAATGGAGAAGGCGATAAAGCCCGCCAGTACCGGCACCATCAGCGCGAACGCGGAGCCGCCGCCAATCTGCATCAACGCCGCCGCCAGCGTGCCCGGCTCTTTAAACGCCTCGATACCAAAGGCGAAGGAGAGCGCAATGCACAGGCCCCCCGCCACCACCATCGGCAGCATGTAAGACACGCCTGTTAACAGGTGACGATAGGCACCGGCAGACTCTTTCTTGCCTTCGGCTGGCGTTTTCGCCGCACCGGTTGCCTGATAAGGTTTGGCTTCCGCCAGCGCTTTATCAAACTCCTGCGCGGTTTTCTTCAGCGCCAGGCCGGTAGAGGTGCGGTACATCGGCTTACCGGCAAACTTCGCCAGATCCACTTCGATATCGGCCGCCACAATCACCAGATCGGCTTCTGCCACCTCTTCCGGCGTGATGGCATTGCCTGCGCCCACGGAGCCGCGGGTTTCAACCTTCACCCACCAGCCGCGTTTTTTCGCTTCGGTTTCAATGGCTTCAGCCGCCATAAAGGTATGAGCCACGCCTGTCGGGCACGCCGTTACCGCGACAATGCGTTTCGGGCCAGTGGCTGCAACCGGCGCCGCCTCAACGAGGGCGCTGTAGACCGTCGCATGGCCTTTTGCTTCGCTCAGAAACAGTTCAGGGTGAGCCACCGCGCGATTAATATCACCCAGCCACACCTTTTTGCCGTTCAGGGCGCTGTCAGCGGGGATTTTGTCACCCAGAACAATCGCCATTTCGGCATCACCCGGGTTATCAATGATATCCAGGTGCGCTTTTTGTGCCGCCGCGCCCAGCAGGGTCTTCGCCATGTAGGCACGAGCCTGTCCGAGACCGGAGTCAATGATCAGCAGCGTTTTCATTATTCCTCTCCTGCTGTTAGTTAAAAGGTTTTAAGTCAACGCGCGCCATCATCGCGGCTAACTGGGTACGATCGGTAATGCCGACGTTGCTCTGGCTCACGGCCAGGGCCGCCACGGCGGTAGCAAGACGTAAGGTGTGTTCGCTGGATTCGCGCATCAGCAGGCCATAGATCAGGCCGCCAACCATTGAATCCCCGGCACCCACGGTGCTGACCACTTCCATTGACGGCGGTTTGGCAATCCACTCCCCGGAGGCGTTCACCCACAGGGCACCTTCTGCGCCAAGCGAAATCACCACGTGAGCAATACCCTGCTCGCGCAGCGCATGGGCAGCTTCAATCACATCTTTTAATTCTGGCAGCTTACGGCCCGCCCAGATCTCCAGTTCACGGCGGTTAGGCTTAACCAGCCACGGAGAGGCTTTCAGACCGGCGACCAGCGCGTCGCGGCTGCTGTCGAAAATAATGCACGGGCACTGGCTGCGCAGGCGCGTCATCCAGTCGGTGAACGCTTCCGGGCTGACGCCGGACGGCAGGCTGCCGCTGACGCACACCATGTCAAACTGGCCCAGCCAGCTCAGGGAATCGGCAACGAAGCGCTCCCAGTCAGCCGGCGTCACTTCGAAGCCGGAGAAGTTCAGATCGGTCACTTCACCGTCTTTCTCGGTCAGCTTAACGTTGATGCGGGTACGGCCCTGCACAACCTGAAAACGGTTGGCGATGCCCAGCTCGCTGAACAGCTGCTGAAAGCCGTCCTGGTTATCTTTGCCGAGGAAGCCGCCAACGGTGACGTCGATGCCGAGATCTTTCAGCACTTTCGCCACGTTAATGCCTTTACCTGCGGCATGCAGGCCGGTAGTCCGAACCAGGTTGACTTCACCACGCTCAATTTCGGGGCAGAAGCCCACCAGATCGTAAGCCGGGTTCAGCGTAATGGTTGCAACACGTCTGCTCATTATGCGCCCTCCCCCAGACCGGCCGCGATGGCATCGCCAATCGCCTTCAGCGCCTGTTCAGCATCTGCACCCTGC
This sequence comes from Enterobacter cloacae complex sp. P24RS, assembly GCF_014982165.1. Lineage (NCBI taxonomy): Bacteria > Pseudomonadati > Pseudomonadota > Gammaproteobacteria > Enterobacterales > Enterobacteriaceae > Enterobacter > Enterobacter cloacae complex sp. P24RS. Next base: position 163,712 of record NZ_JADCKU010000008.1, on the reverse strand, counting down.
GCGGTGAAACGCAGGCGATGGCCTTTCTTCACGCCCAGCGCGACAACTTTCATCAGGCTGCGCCCGTTGGCAGGTTTACCCGAACCGTCCAGATTGGTCACGGTAATCTCACTTTCAAATTGTTTGATGGTATTCACCAGCATGGTACCCGGACGGGCATGCAGGCCGTGTTCGTTACGCACCACGTACTCTGCGCTCAGCAGGTCGTCCGTCAGCGCATCGTCGCTGGTCAACAGGGCCAGCACCGTCGCCGCGTCGGCATTCAGCAGTTTTTCAGCTTTATTGTTCAGCAGCAGATCGCTCAGACGCTTCAGCACGGCAACCGGCTGGTCGTCAGCCATGGCGACAGTCACCAGCATCGCGGCGCGCTCGCCGTCTGTTTCAAAAGCAACAGCCGCCCGGCTGACGGCGATAGCGCTACGCAGGTTGCCTTCAGCACTGTCGTTCAGCCAGATGCCCTGCCCCAGGTTTAAAGGCTTATCATTGATGGTACGCGTCACAAAAGTGGTATCCGCCGCCCCCACCTCTTTCAGACGAGCCGCGTTCAGCGCCTGGAGCGTCACCAGATCGGACGCCACGACGTCCAGCGTCAGGGTTTCATTGTCCAGCTTCAGCGCTTCGCTCTGTTTTTCGCCCATCAGCAAAGCACGCAGCTCTTCAGCCGTGGTCGCAGATTTAAGCTGTTCCGCCACGGCATCATCGCTCAGCACGTGCGTCAGCTGACGCAGCAGGCCCAGGTGTTCATCACCGCTGGCCGCGATGCCGATCGCCACGTAAGCCACCTGACCCTCGCCCCACAGTACGCCCTGCGGGAACTGGAAGACCTGCACGCCGGTTTTCAGCACCTGATCGCGGGTGTCGGTGGTGCCGTGTGGGATAGCAATACCGTTACCGAGGAACGTGGACGTCTGCTGTTCGCGCGCCAGCATGCCGTTGACGTAGCCGTCAGCCACGTTGCCTGCCTGCACGAGCGCAGCAGCAACCTGGCGAATAGCCTCTTCTTTATTCCCGGCCTGTTCGCCCGGGTGGATATCCTGAACAGATAACTGGAACATGATTCTCCTCTCCTGCTGAAATTGAATCGTTTCAGCTTAACTGAGAAAATAAGCGCTAAACTGCTTCATCTCGACGTGCAAGATAGCGCTGAAACGTTTCAAGAAGTCTTGTCTTTTCTACAACAGGTTGCAAGAAAAGTTACATTTCTTGTTGCAGAATTTAGAAGTGCAGCACATTTCTTCTTCATCTCAGGGGGTTTTGCTGATGTTCAGCAAACAGGTTCAGCACGCTTCAGAGAGGCGGCGCGAAAGTGAAATGCCATTTTGATTTTTTGTAGCAATCTTGACTTTACCCTCTGTTTATTTAATGACGGGCGGCGTAAACTCCGCCTCTCTCTGTTACTCGCAAAGACTGAACATGCATAACACCCCCGCTGCCGCCTCACCAAAGCCCTTTGATTTGACGTCAACAGCGTTTTTGATTGTTGCTTTCCTCACCGGTATTGCCGGTGCGTTACAAACGCCTACGCTGAGCCTGTTTCTGACCAACGAAGTTCACGCCCGTCCGGCGATGGTCGGCTTCTTCTTTACCGGGAGCGCCATCATTGGCATTTTCGTCAGCCAGTTTCTTGCCGGTCGTTCAGACAGAAAAGGCGATCGCAAAAGCCTGATCGTTTTTTGCTGCCTGCTCGGGGTGTTTGCCTGTCTGCTGTTTGCCTGGAACCGCAACTACTTCATTCTGCTGTTTGTAGGCGTCTTCCTGAGCAGCTTCGGCTCTACCGCCAACCCGCAGATGTTCGCCCTTGCCCGCGAGCACGCAGACCGCACCGGGCGGGAAGCGGTGATGTTCAGCTCAATACTGCGTGCTCAGGTGTCGCTGGCCTGGGTAATTGGTCCCCCGCTCGCCTACGCGCTGGCGATGGGTTTTGGCTTTACGGTGATGTACCTGAGCGCAGCCGTGGCCTTCGTGGTGTGCGGCGCGATGGTCTGGTTCTTCCTGCCCTCCATGCGTAAAGAGCCGAAAGTGGCGACCGGCACGCTGGAGGCACCGCGACGTAACCGGCGCGACGCGCTGCTGTTATTCATTATTTGTACGCTGATGTGGGGAACGAACAGCCTCTATATCATTAATATGCCGCTGTTTATTATTGATGAGCTGCATCTGCCGGAGAAGCTAGCCGGGATCATGATGGGAACCGCCGCAGGGCTTGAAATCCCAACCATGCTGATTGCGGGCTATTACGCGAAGCGCTTCGGCAAGCGCTTTTTGATGCGCATCGCCGCCGCTGCCGGGCTGCTGTTTTATGTCGGTATGCTGACGGTCCATACGCCAGCGCTGCTTCTTGCTTTACAGCTGCTTAACGCCATTTACATTGGCATTCTGGCCGGTATCGGCATGCTCTATTTCCAGGATCTGATGCCGGGTCAGGCGGGCTCTGCCACCACCCTTTATACGAATACCACCCGCGTGGGCTGGATTATTGCAGGCTCGCTGGCGGGCGTGGTGGCTGAAATCTGGAACTATCACACGGTGTTCTGGATTGCGCTGGTGATGTGCGTCCTGACGCTGAGCTGCCTGACGCGCATAAAAGACGTTTAAGGCGCGGTGAGCGCTTCCAGCTCAAGCAGATAAGTAATGGCCTGCTGGCGCGTACTGCCGCACATTTCGGCGGTGGGCTGTAGCCCGGAGCACACTTTCGGGCGTAACGGCGAGCCAAAGATCATGCACAGGTTGGATTCCGAGAGCTGAACGCAGCGGGTATTGGCAGGCTTGCCGTCCGGCATGCCTGGAATGGGACTTGAGATGGACGGTGCGGTACAGCACGCGCCACAATCGGAACGACAATCCATACATGCTCTCTGTGGGTGGCAAATGCCCGCGCGGTCGGGCATTGCGCGCACAGTAACACCTTTTATGTATTGATAGCAAAAGCCACGAATTCCGCTTGCCTGAAAGGCCGCGCGCGAGTAATTTGGCGCGATATTTTTTACCTCCCGTATACAGGATTACTGCAATGCCAAGAGCGAACGAAATTAAGAAAGGTATGGTACTGAATTACAACGGCAAACTGCTGATTGTGAAAGATATCGACATTCAGGCACCAAGCGCCCGTGGCGCAGCAACGCTGTACAAAATGCGTTTCGCCGACGTCCGTACCGGCCTGAAAGTGGAAGAACGTTTCAAAGGTGACGATATCGTGGATACCGTGACCCTGACCCGCCGCTACGTTGATTTCTCATATGTCGACGGTAACGAATACGTGTTCATGGATAAAGAAGATTACACCCCGTATATCTTCACCAAAGACCAGATCGAAGAAGAGCTGCTGTTTATTCCTGAAGGTGGAATGCCGGACATGCAGGTGCTGACCTGGGATGGCGTGCTGCTGGCGCTGGAGCTGCCGCAGACCGTTGATCTGGAAATCGTGGAAACGGCGCCGGGCATCAAAGGCGCGTCTGCAAGCGCGCGTAACAAACCGGCTACCCTGACGACCGGTCTGGTCGTACAGGTGCCTGAATACCTGTCAGCGGGCGAGAAAATCCGCATCCATATCGAAGAAAAACGCTATATGGGTCGCGCTGACTGATAGTGGCGTTTGCCGGGCGGCGGCTTCGCCTTACCCGGCCTACAAATACACAAAAACCGGCTTCAGAGCCGGTTTTTCGTAGGCCCGGTAAGCGAAGCGCCACCAGGCAATTCCGTCTACAGAAGCTCAGGATATTTGGTCATTTTCAGCGCCAGCTCAATACCGCGCACTTCCGCCATGCCCTTCAGACGACCAATCGCCGAATAGCCCGGATTCGTTTTCTTGCGCAGATCGTCCAGCATCTGGTGCCCGTGATCCGGACGGAACGGGATAGGACGCACATCGCCCGCCTGTTTACGCCGTACTTCTTCAGCCAGAATGGCATCTACCACCGCAACCATATTCACGTCACCGCCAAGATGCGCGGCTTCGTGGAAGGTTTTCGGGTTCTCTTCCCGGCAGGTTGCGCGCAGGTGGGTAAAGTGAATGCGATCGCCGAAGGTTTCGATCATCCGCACCAGATCGTTATCCGCACGCACGCCATAGGAGCCCGTACACATGGTAAAGCCGTTGTAGATGCTATCCACCGTCTCCTTCAGCCACTGCATATCGTCGATTGTCGACACGATACGCGGCAGGCCAAGGATAGGACGCGGAGGATCGTCCGGATGGACCGCCAGGCGCACGCCCGCTTCTTCGGCCACCGGCACGATAGCGCGCAGGAAGTGCGCCATGTTTTCACGCAGCTGGTTTTTATCGATATCGCCGTATTCCGCCAGGCGCGCGCGGAACTGGTCGAGGGTGTATCCTTCTTCCGCCCCCGGCAGGCCCGCGATGATATTGCGGACCAGTTTGTCTACGTCCGCTTCACTGGCGGCTTTAAACCACGCCAGCGCCTGCTGCTGCTCTTCGGCGGTATAGTCGGCTTCCGCGCCTGGACGCTTCAGAATGTGCAGCTCGAAAGCCGCAAACGCGATTTGATCGAAGCGCAGCGCTTTCGAACCATCGGCCATTTCATATTCCAGGTCGGTACGCGTCCAGTCCAGAATCGGCATAAAGTTATAGCAGACGGTATCAATACCGCAGGCCGCCAGGTTACGAATGCTCTGCTGATAATTCGCAATCCAGGTTTCACACTCGCCGGAGTGGGTTTTAATGTCTTCGTGAACCGGAATACTTTCCACGACGGACCAGGTTAACCCCTTCTCAGCCAGCTGTGCCTGACGCTTTTGAATTTCCTCAACCGGCCACACCTGACCGTTCGGAATATGATGCAGCGCCGTGACTACACCCGTTGCGCCAGCCTGACGCACATCATCAAGAGAAACCGGATCGTTCGGCCCGTACCAACGCCAGGTTTGTTCCATTGCCCCACCCTCTCAAGTTGTTATACCAATATGTGTTAGCTCAATGACGACTACCATACATGTTTAATCGGAGTGGTCAACACAGCGCGCGACATTGATTGATCAAACTCACATAACGGGGATATTTACGGCTTACCAATTTAATTTGTTGTCATATAACTTTACACTGACATTGTTAATTAATGGTTAATCAGGTGTGTACTACATGAAGACTATTGCCTCCACCGCGCTTCCTGCTCATGTCCAGCAGCCCCGCTACGATCGCCAGCAGTTACGCTCCCGCATCGTCCATTTCGGCTTTGGCGCGTTCCACCGGGCGCATCAGGCGTTGTTAACAAACCGGGTGCTGAACGCCAAAGGAGGCGACTGGGGAATTTGTGAGATTAGCCTCTTTAGCGGCGATGTCCTCATGAGCCAGCTCCGGGCGCAGGATCATCTTTTTACCGTGCTGGAGAAAGGTGCAGAAGGTAACCAGCCGATTATTATTGGTGCGGTAAAAGCGTGCCTGAACGCAAAACTCGACTCGCTGGCGGCCATTATTGAGAAGTTCTGCGAACCGCAGGTAGCAATTGTCTCCCTCACCATAACCGAAAAAGGCTACTGCATCGATCCGGCGACGGGAAAGCTGGATATGCAAAACAGCCGCATCCTTCACGATCTGGAGCACCCGTCTGAGCCGCATTCCGCGCCGGGCATTCTGGTCGAAGCGCTTCATCGCCGCCGCGAACGGGGCCTGCCGGCGTTTACCGTGCTCTCCTGCGACAATATCCCCGACAACGGTCACGTGGTGAAAAACGCCGTACTTGGCATGGCCGCAAAGCGTTCCGCAGAGCTGGCCGGATGGATAGAGACGCACGTGAGCTTCCCCGGCACCATGGTCGACCGAATCGTGCCCGCCGCCACCGACGCCTCGCTCGCGGAAATCACCCGGGAGCTGGGGGTTGACGATCCCTGCGCCATCAGCTGTGAACCGTTCATTCAGTGGGTGGTGGAAGATAATTTTGTCGCCGGGCGCCCGGAGTGGGAGGTTGCAGGCGTACAGATGGTTGACGACGTCCTGCCCTGGGAGCAGATGAAGCTGCGGATGCTGAACGGCAGCCACTCCTTCCTCGCTTATCTGGGCTACCTTGCCGGTTACGCGCACATTAATGAATGCATGCAGGACGACAGTTTCCGCGAGGCAGCCCGCAGACTGATGCTGAATGAGCAGGCCCCTACGCTGCGCATCACCAACGTCGATCTGACGGCGTATGCCGACAGCCTGCTTGACCGCTTCGCCAACCCGGCGCTACAGCACCGTACATGGCAAATCGCCATGGACGGCAGCCAGAAGCTGCCTCAACGCATGCTGGATGGGATCCGCGTCCATCTTGAACGTAAGACCGCCTGGCCACTTCTGGCGCTGGGGGTGGCGGGCTGGATGCGCTACGTCAGCGGTACGGATGAACAGGGCAACGCCATCGACGTGCGCGACCCTCTGAGCGAAAAGTTTCAGGCGCTTGCTGAAGCCAGCAGCGACGCGGAACGCGTTAATGCCCTGCTGGCGCTTAAAGAAATCTTTGGCGATGACCTGCCGCAAAACCCGGTGTTTGTCGAGGCGATAACCGGAGCGTACCAGCGCCTCGTCCGGCTCGGCGCGCGTCAGGCCGTTATCGAAACGTTAAAAATTTAGCGATTATTGCGTTTAAGGCGAACGGTTATGCGCTCCGTTCGCCCTCCCTCTTCTCAATGCCCGTTTTTTTCGTCAGGATGATAGATAATTGTTACGACATCACAATTATCTATCGGAGCGAACGTGACCAAAACCAACCTGATCACCGGTTTTCTCGGCAGCGGTAAAACTACGTCCATTCTGCATTTGCTGGCCAATAAAGATCCGGCGGAAAAGTGGGCCGTGCTGGTCAACGAATTTGGCGAAGTGGGGATCGACGGCGCGTTGCTCGCCGACAGCGGCGCAATGGTGAAAGAGATCCCGGGCGGGTGCATGTGCTGCGTGAATGGTCTGCCGATGCAGGTCGGCCTGAATACGCTGCTGCGCCAGGGTCAGCCGGACCGCCTGCTGATTGAGCCCACCGGCCTGGGTCATCCGAAGCAAATCCTTGATTTACTCACCGCCCCGGTATACGAGCCATGGCTTGAGCTGCGCGCGACGCTTTGCCTGCTTGATCCCCGCCAGCTTCTGGATGAAAAAGCGATCGGTAACGACAATTTCCGCGATCAGCTCGCCTCGGCAGACATTATCGTGGCGAATAAATCCGATCGCGCGACGGCCGAGAGCGAGGCCGCGTTCGAAGCCTGGTGGCAGCAGGCTGGCGGTGGACGTCGGTATGTTCAGACAACCCAGGGCAACATTGACGGCGTCCTGCTCGACCTTCCCCGCCTCAACCAGACGCAACTGCCCGCCAGCGCAGAGCATTCGCACAGCCACGGCGTGAAGCAAGGACTGGCCGCACTGAGCCTGCCGGAACATCAGCGCTGGCGCCGAAACCTGAACAGCGGCCAGGGGCACCAGGCGTGCGGATGGATCTTCGATGCCGATACGATTTTCGACACCATTGGTATACTGGAGTGGGCGAGACTGGCTCCGGTTGAGCGGGTAAAAGGGATCATGCGCACCCCGGATGGTCTGGTTCGCATTAACCGTCAGGGCGAGGATTTCTTCATAGAAACCCAGAACGTCGCACCGCCCGACAGCCGGATAGAGTTAATTAGTGCGGTTAATACCGACTGGAATGCCCTCCAGTCAAGCCTGTTGAAGCTTCGTTTAAGTTTGGGCGGCTAACGTTGCCGCTGGTTTTATTCAGTGCTGAAGACTATGACGACTCGACTTCCTGCTATTTTATTGCTCAATGCTGCCGGCCTGGCGATCTTTTTCTCCTGGTATCTTCCGGTGGATCACGGTTTCTGGTTCCCGCTGGATTCCGGTCTTTTCCACTTCTTTAACCAGGCGCTGGCGAAGAGCGAGGCCTTCCTGTGGCTGGTCGCGATCACCAACAACCGCGCCTTTGACGGCTGTTCGCTGCTGGCAATGGGCTGCCTGATGCTCTCCTTCTGGCTGAAAGAAGACAAAACGGGTCGTCGCCGTATTCTGATTATCGGCCTGGTGATGCTGCTGACCGCCGTGATTATCAACCAGCTGGCGCAGCATCTGATGCCGGTTAAACGCGCCAGTCCGTCGCTCTCTTTCCCGAACATTAACCGCGTCAGCGAGCTGCTGCATATTCCAACCAAAGATGCCTCGAAGGACAGTTTCCCGGGCGACCACGGTATGATGCTGCTGATTTTTGCTGGCTTTATGCTGCGCTATTTCGGTAAAAAAGCCTTCGCCATCGCCCTGGTTATTGTTGTGGTATTCGCATTCCCGCGGGTAATGATTGGTGCGCACTGGCTGACCGATATCGCCGTGGGCTCATTCACGGCGGTGTTGATTGGCTTACCCTGGGTACTGATGACCCCGTTGAGCGATCGCTTAATAGATATTTTTGATCGCTATCTTCCCGACAAATTTAAACAAGTCGGAAACAAATAAATAACGCAAATTAACACCATTCATCAGGGATTGTTTTCGATCCCTGACTCCCTTCTTACCGGCGTCATTCACCCCTGTCATCTTCCCGTCATACTATTCATGATTAAAATGAAGCAATTGCGGGGATTAGCGTCAGGAATGGCGGCGTTTTGAGCATTTCCACGCTGTAACGTTGTGTATCACAATTTCTTATAAAAAAAGGGACTTTTTTGCTCGCAATACCCTGAGCAATCGGTTAACCTCGAATTCGTTTTGCCCCACTGAGACAATTATTATCGTGGTGAATAATTTTGTGCGTTGCGCCACAGTTTTCACCATAAAGAATTGTCTCATTGTGAACAGATAATTAGTCTCGTCACGGTTGGCATTTTTATAACGATATTTTCGTTAAGGACTTCAAGGGAAAACAAACAAAATGGTCAAATCTCAACCAATCTTGAGATATATCTTGCGGGGGATCCCGGCGATTGCAGTGGCGGTTCTGCTTTCGGCATGTAGCACAACGAATACCGCGAAGAATATGCATCCTGAGACGCGTGTTGTGGGAATGGAAGATTCCTCTTCACTGCAAGCCTCTCAGGATGAATTTGAAAATATGGTACGTAATCTCGACGTTAAGTCGCGCATTATGGATCAGTATGCTGACTGGAAAGGCGTGCGTTATCGTCTGGGCGGCAGCACCAAGAAAGGCATCGATTGTTCTGCGTTCGTACAGCGTACGTTCCGCGAGCAGTTTGGGTTAGACCTTCCGCGTTCTACTTATGAACAGCAGGAAATGGGCAAGTCCATTTCGCGTACTAAACTGCGCACGGGAGATTTAGTCCTGTTCAGAGCGGGTTCAACCGGTCGGCACGTTGGCATCTATATCGGTAACGATCAGTTTGTCCATGCTTCCACCAGCAGCGGCGTGACGATTTCCAGCATGAACGAACCCTACTGGAAAAAGCGCTACAACGAAGCTCGCCGCGTTCTGAGCCGTAGTTAATCTTGCTGTCGTATCGTGGGTTATCCCTTGGCTGGCGATACGATAAAAAAAAGCACTGCTCCGGCAGTGTTTTTTTTTGCCCGTTACACTGATAGACATCCAGCGGCATTTCAGGAATCACGACATCTATGTTTACCCGCTACTTCTCCAGCAACCGCAAGATACTGTTTCTCAGTTTTCTTACGGGGTTATTCACCGCCCTGCTTCTGGGTGCGTTACAGTTTTACTGGAGTTATCACAAGCGAGAAGTCAGGTTCGACACCCTCATTACGGATTTAAGCGTCTATATGGAGGGCTATTTTGACGAGCTCAAAACGTCTATTGATACGCTCCAGCCGCTCACGCTGAACAGCTGTGACGAAGTCAGCGCGGCGCTGACCTCACGCGCGGCCTTCAGCATTAACGTGCGCGCCTTTTTGCTGGTCAGGGATAAACAGGCCTTCTGCTCTTCGGCAACAGGTCCGATGAATACCCCGATGGAAACGCTTATTCCTCAATTACATATCAGCAAACCTGTTGATATCGCGCTCCTGCCGGGCACGCCCATGCTGCCGGATAAGCCCGCGATTGCCATCTGGTATCGCAATCCGCTGGTAAAAGACGGCGGCGTGTTTACCTCCGTCAACCTCAACCTGTCGCCATACCTTCTCTACACCTCGCGTCAGGATGAGTTTGCCGGCATTGCCATCGTCATAGGCGATTCTGCGTTATCCACCCGGTCCGAAATGCTGGTTCAGGCGAGTGAGTTACCTGACGTCCCTGCGCGCACCGCCACGCTGAAAAATATTCCTTTGACCGTTAACGTCTATGCGCAGGCCTGGACGACCGATGAAGTGCTGTACGCCGTCTTTTTCGGCCTGGTCTGCGGCATCGCGGCGGGTCTGCTGAACTTTTATATTCTCACTATCCGTTTGAATCCCGGGAAAGAGATCCTCACGGCCATCAAGCGCGACCAGTTTTACGTGGTCTATCAACCCGTCGTGGATGCGCAGTCGCTCAAAATGACCGGGCTGGAAGTCCTGATGCGCTGGAAGCATCCGGTGATGGGTGAAATCCCACCGGACGCCTTTATCACTTTCGCCGAAGCGCAGAAGCTGATCGTTCCGCTGACGCTGCACCTTTTTGACCTGATCGTTCGCGATGCCCCGGTTCTGCAAACGCGGCTTCCGCCCGGCGCCAAGTTCGGGATAAACATCGCGCCCGGTCATCTGCATGCGGAAAGCTTTAAAGAGGATATGCTCGCCTTTGCCGCTGCCCTGCCGCCCGATCACTTCCAGATAGTGCTGGAAATAACCGAGCGCGACATGATTAACCACCGCGAGGCTAATCAGCTGTTCGAATGGCTGCACGATGAAGGTTTTGAAATCGCCATCGATGATTTTGGTACCGGCCACAGCGCGCTGATCTATCTTGAACGCTTCACCATGGATTACCTGAAAATAGATCGCGGTTTCGTCAACGCCATCGGGACGGAGACCGTCACCTCGCCGGTGCTTGACGCGGTGCTGACGCTGGCGGGTCGCCTGAATATGTTAACCGTCGCCGAGGGCGTTGAAACACCTGAGCAGGCGGCGTGGCTGCGCGAGCATGGCGTGAACTATCTTCAGGGCTACTGGATCGGCCGCCCGATGCCGCTGGAGGAGTTTAAGACGTGGCAGCCCGACGTCACGCTCGGGGAATAATTTCACAATCGCGGCGCAGTCACTTATTATTCTCCTCAACCGAGCCTGCCTGTGAACAAAGGGATCCGCCGCACGATGATTATGCGCGTTGTAGTGATGCTGTTGGCGCTGGTGAGCCTGTCGAGCCAGGCGCAGTCCATCAAAGAAAGCACGGCCTTTGCCGTCATAGGCGAGCCGAAATACGCGGTCAACTTTACTCACTACGATTACGTGAACCCCGCCGCACCCAAAGGCGGGAACGTGACGCTTTCCGCCACGGGAACGTTTGATAACTTTAACCGCTTTGCCCTTCGCGGCGTGGCGGCAGCCCGAACCGAATCCCTTTATGACACGCTGTTTGTCACCTCCGACGACGAGCCCGGCAGTTATTATCCCCTGGTTGCCGAGAACGTGCGTTACGCTGATGATTTTAGCTGGGCAGAAATCGCGATCAATCCGCAGGCGCGTTTTCATGACGGCTCCCCGGTTAGCGCCCGCGACGTGGCGTTCACCTTTCATAAATTTATGACCGAGGGCGTACCGCAGTTTCGTCTGGTGTACAAGGGCACCACGGTGAAAGCCATCGCCCCGCTGACCGTGCGAATCGAACTGAGTGAGCCGAACAAAGAGAACATGCTGAGCCTGTTCTCCCTGCCCGTCATGCCTGAATCGTTCTGGAAAAACCATAAGCTGAGCGATCCCCTCTCTACCCCGCCGCTGGCCGGAGGACCGTATCGCATTACCGACTGGCGCATGGGCCAGTATGTGATCTATTCCCGCGTTAAAGATTACTGGGCTGCCGCGCTGCCGGTAAACCGTGGCCGCTGGAACTTCGATACCCTCCGCTACGACTACTACCTCGATGACAACGTGGCCTTCGAGGCGTTTAAGGCAGGCGCGTTTGATTTACGTGTCGAGAACAGCGCCAAAAACTGGGCTACCCGGTATATCGGAAAAAATTTCGCGAAAGGCTATATCGTTAAAGACGAACACAAAAATGAATCTGCGCAAGATACGCGCTGGCTGGCATTTAACATCCAGCGTCCGGTGTTTTCCGATCGTCGGGTGCGTGAAGCCATTACCCTGGCGTTTGATTTTGAATGGATGAACAAAGCGCTGTTCTACGGAGCCTACAGCCGGGCGAACAGCTATTTCCAGAATACCGAATACGCCGCCCGTGATTATCCCCACGCGGATGAACTGCTTCTGCTGGCTCCGATGAAAGCGCAGCTGCCGCCGGAGGTGTTCACCCGCGTATTTGAACCGCCCAAATCCGACGGAAACGGGTTCGACCGTGAAAATCTGCTGAAAGCCAGCAAGCTGCTGGATGACGCCGGGTGGGTGCTGAAAAACCAGCAGCGAGTGAATGCCAAAACCGGTAAACCTCTGAGCTTCGAACTGCTGATTGCCTCCGGCGCGAACGATCAGTGGGTGCTGCCCTTTAAGAAGAACCTTGCCCGGCTTGGGGTGATCATGAATATTCGCCAGGTGGATATCGCGCAGCTTACCAACCGCAAGCGCAGCCGCGATTACGACATGATGCAGAGCCTGTGGGCCGCGCAGCCGTGGCCGAGCTCAGATCTGCAAATCTCCTGGGCATCGGGCTATATCAACTCCTCCTACAACGCACCGGGCGTCAAGAGCCCGGTGATTGACGCGCTGATTGCGAAAATCGTGGCCGCTCAGGGCGATAAAGAGAAACTTCTGCCGCTCGGGCGCGCGCTTGACCGGGTGTTAACCTGGAACTATTACATGCTGCCGATGTGGTACATGGGTGAAGATCGCGTGGCCCGCTGGGACAAATTCTCCCTGCCCGCCGTTCGCCCGGTTTATACGCTTGGTTTTGATACGTGGTGGTATGACGTGAATAAAGCCGCAAAACTGCCCGCAGCGCGGCGTTAAGGAGTGACGATGGGCGCTTATCTTATCCGCCGGCTGCTGCTGGTGATCCCGACCCTGTGGGCCATCATCACCATTAACTTTTTTATCGTGCAGATTGCCCCCGGCGGCCCGGTGGACCAGGCGATTGCGGCAATCGAATTTGGTCACGCTGGCGGCATGCCGGGCGGCGGCGGTGAAGGGATGGGCGCCAGCCATGCCCGGACGGGCGTGGGCAATATCAGCGAAAGCCACTACCGGGGCGGCCGTGGGCTGGATCCGGAGGTGATCGCCGAGATCACCCACCGCTATGGTTTCGACAAGCCGCTGCACGAACGTTATTTCAACATGCTCTGGGATTACGTCCGTTTCGATTTTGGCGACAGCCTGTTTCGCAGCGCCTCGGTGTTAACCCTGATCAAACAAAGCCTGCCGGTGTCCATCACGCTCGGGCTGTGGGGAACGTTGATCATCTATCTGGTCTCCATTCCGCTGGGGATCCGCAAAGCGGTCCACAACGGTAGCCGTTTCGATATCTGGAGCAGCACGTTCATTATTATTGGCTACGCGATCCCGGCGTTTCTGTTTGCCGTGCTGCTGATTGTCTTTTTTGCCGGCGGCAGCTATTTCGACCTCTTCCCGCTGCGCGGGCTGGTCTCCGCGGATTTCAGCACGCTGCCGTGGTATCAAAAAATCACCGACTACTTCTGGCACATCACGCTTCCGGTGCTGGCAACGGTTATTGGCGGCTTTGCGGCGCTTACGATGCTCACCAAAAATGCCTTTCTCGATGAGATCCGCAAGCAGTACGTGGTCACCGCCCGCGCCAAAGGGGTCGGTGAAAAGCAGATTATGTGGAAGCACGTTTTTCGCAACGCCATGCTGCTGGTGATTGCCGGTTTTCCCGCCACGTTCATCAGTATGTTTTTTACCGGCTCGCTGCTGATAGAAGTGATGTTCTCTCTCAACGGATTAGGGCTGCTGGGCTATGAGGCCACCGTCTCCCGTGATTATCCGGTGATGTTTGGCACACTGTACATTTTCACCCTGATCGGCCTGCTGCTGAATATCATCAGCGATATCAGCTACACGCTGGTCGATCCCCGTATCGATTTTGAGGGCCGCTGATGTCGCGTTTAAGCCCCGTCAATCAGGCCCGCTGGGCTCGCTTTCGCCACAACCGTCGCGGCTACTGGTCGCTGTGGATCTTCGCCGTCCTGTTCGCCTTATGTCTGTGTTCGGAACTGATTGCCAACGATAAACCCCTGCTGGTGCATTTCAAAGACCGCTGGTACGTGCCGGTACTTACTACCTATAGCGAAAGCGATTTTGGCGGTCCGTTTGCGACGCCAGCCGAGTATCAGGATCCCTGGTTACGTGAACAGATCGCGCAGCACGGCTGGGCGCTCTGGGCACCGATTCGCTTTGGCGCGAACAGCATAAACTATGCCACCTCCACCCCCTTCCCTTCCCCGCCTTCCTCGCAGAACTGGCTGGGAACGGACGAGAACGGCGGCGATGTGCTGGCGCGCATTCTTTACGGCACCCGCATCTCGCTCCTGTTTGGACTGATGCTGACGCTCTTTTCCAGCATCATGGGCGTCGTGGCGGGCGCCGTGCAGGGCTATTACGGTGGAAAAATCGATTTGTGGGGGCAGCGCGTGATTGAAGTCTGGTCCGGTATGCCGACGCTGTTTCTGATAATCCTGCTTTCCAGCGTGGTTCAGCCTGGCTTCTGGTGGCTGCTCGGGATCACCGTCCTGTTCGGCTGGATGGCGCTGGTCGGCGTGGTGCGCGCGGAATTTCTGCGCACGCGAAATTACGACTATATTCGCGCTGCGCAGGCGTTAGGCGTGAGCGATCGCGCAATTATCTTCTGCCATATGCTTCCCAATGCGGTGGTGGCGACCCTCACCTTCCTGCCGTTTATTTTGTGTAGCTCCATCACCACCCTGACGTCACTCGATTTTCTGGGCTTCGGTTTGCCGCTGGGCTCACCGTCCCTTGGCGAACTGCTGTTACAGGGCAAAAATAACCTCCAGGCCCCCTGGCTGGGCATCGCCGCATTCCTTTCCGTGGCGGTGCTGCTTTCCCTGCTGATTTTTATTGGCGAAGCCGTGCGCGATGCCTTCGATCCCAACAAGGCGGTATGACATGACCCGGCCTCTTCTGAGCATAGAAAACCTGTCGATTGCGTTTTCAAAGCAGGGCGAATCACGCACGGTAGTGACGGATTTATCGTTGCAGATCCAGCGCGGAGAGACGCTGGCGCTGGTTGGGGAATCCGGTTCCGGTAAAAGCGTCTCGGCACTTTCGGTGCTGCGCCTGCTCCCTTCCCCGCCGGTCAGCTATCCGCAGGGAGACATTCTGTTCCATGGACAATCGCTGCTGAATGCGGATGAGCAAACCCTGCGCGGCATTCGCGGCAATAAAATTGCCATGATTTTCCAGGAGCCGATGGTGTCGCTTAACCCACTGCATACGCTGGAAAAACAGCTCTATGAAGTGCTGTCACTTCATCGGGGGATGCGTAAAGAGGCGGCGCGGGGTGAAATTCTGGACTGCCTGGAGCGCACCGGCATTCGTCATGCGGCGAAACGACTGAACGATTTCCCGCACCAGCTTTCCGGCGGCGAGCGCCAGCGCGTGATGATCGCGATGGCCCTGCTGACGCGCCCCGAGCTGTTGATTGCGGATGAACCCACCACCGCGCTGGACGTCACGGTGCAGGCGCAAATTCTGCAACTGCTGCGCGAGCTTCGCGACGAGCTGAACATGAGCCTGCTGTTTATTACCCACAATCTGAGCATCGTGAAAAAGCTCGCTGACGCGGTGGCCGTGATGCAAAACGGCCGCTGCGTGGAACAGAACAGGGCATCCGCCCTGCTGAGCGCGCCTCAGCACCCGTATACCCGGCGCCTGCTGGACAGCGAACCTTCTGCGACCCGGTTCCGCTTAACGCCGACGGCGCGCCGCTGCTGAAGGTTGAGGGGCTGTCGGTGTCATTCCCGATCCGCAAGGGCATTTTGCGCCGCGTGGTTGATCATAATCATGTCCTGAAAAACATGAGCTTCTCTCTGCGTGCGGGTGAGTCGCTTGGGCTTGTGGGCGAATCCGGCTCGGGCAAAAGCACCACCGGCCTGGCGCTGCTGCGCCTGATTGCCTCGCAGGGAGACATTCTCTTTGACGGCATGCCGCTGCAAAACCTAAGCCGCCGCCAAATGCTGCCCGTCCGCCCGCGCATGCAGGTGGTATTTCAGGATCCGAACTCTTCGCTGAACCCGCGGCTAAGCGTGTTGCAGATTGTCGAGGAGGGCCTGCGCGTTCACCAGCCCGCGCTGACGGCACAACAGCGCGAAAGTGAGGTGAAGCGGGTGCTGGCGGAAGTCGGGTTAGATCCCGAAACCCGCCACCGCTACCCGGCAGAGTTTTCCGGCGGCCAGCGCCAGCGTATCGCGATTGCCCGCGCGCTGATCCTGAAACCGGAGCTGATCGTGCTGGACGAGCCGACGTCCTCGCTGGACCGCACCGTGCAGGCGCAGATCCTGACGCTGCTGAAGGGGCTACAGGAAAAGCATCGGCTGGCCTATATCTTTATCAGCCACGATTTACAGGTGGTGCGTGCGCTTTGCCATCAGGTGGTGGTATTGCGGCAGGGAGAGGTTGTTGAGCAAGGAGAGTGCCAGCGCGTATTTACCGCGCCGACGCAGGATTACACGCGCCAGCTATTGTCCGCTGACTAGCACTCAGAAGGGATATTGACCGGAGAACGGTTCGGCAATCGCCACGCCGAAGTTTTTCAGGCGGCAGGTCGCGGCAAATTCATCCTGGCTGTTAACAAACAGGCACGGCTCACCTTCGCATTCCAGCACGGAGCTGTCTACTTCGATGTCCGTCAGCGCCTGGCTGAGACGTTCCATAACCGGCCACGCGTTTTCATCGCTCGGGCTGAGCAGCTTGAGCGCCACCAGGCAATTATCCTCCCCTGCAACGCTTTGCGGAATCGGTTCAACTTTCGAACCTGCAAAACCCGTCGACCAGCGATAGCTCTGGGGCAAGCGATGGACAATGGAGAGTTGTAATGTATTCACGTTCAGTTCCCCGGAAGCAAATTTACTTCACAATTTATTTACATTTATAGTAACACATCATCGCCAACCTGCACTGTTTAGCGGATTTTATAGGCGTCACAGGCTCGCGTCGGCGCTATATGTACCCGTTTCTGCGATCTAACTCAACCTTTTTAAATACAATGATGTGACTTTTTACATAAATAGATTTTACATAAAAGAAACAAACACAGGGTAAACGAACGAAGGGTTGGTTGATATGGGTCAACAAAAAGGCCCGTATCGGGCCTTAAGCGTTCATTTATGCGCCGTCTTACGCGGCCGGCTGGCATACAGATAGAAGAGGATGGAGCTGGTCGCGCAGAGGGCGATCGCCCACAGCATCGGCCAGGCGGTATTAAACGTCGCCATTGAGAGCAGCGCTCCGACTATCGCGCCAATCCCGAAGCGGAACGTCCCTGCCAGCGACGAGGCGGTGCCCGCCATATGCGGGAATTCGTCGAGGATCACCGCCATCGCGTTGGACGAGACCATCGACACGCATCCGACAAACGCTGCCACGCCCACCACCAGCGCCCAGAAGCCGACGCCTAACAGCGCGCTCACCACCAGCCAGATAGCCATCACGAACTGGATCCACAACCCGGCGCGGAACATATTCAGCGCTCCGACCCGCCGGACAAAGCGGCTGTTGATAATGGTCATGACAAACAGGAAGACGATATTCAGCGCGAAGTAGTAGCCAAAGTGCTGGGGTGACACGTGGTTCAGTTCGATGTACACAAACGGCCCCGCGCTCAGAAACGAGAACATCCCGGCAAAGCTAAAGCCGCTGGCCAGCATATAGCTCAGCACGCGCTTGTGGCGAAACAGCGAGGCAAAGTTGCCAAGCGTGGTGCGAACGTGAAACTTCTGGCGTCGCTCGACCGGCAGCGTTTCATCGATAAAGACGAAGATCATCACCGAGGCCAGCAGCGCGGCAATCGCCAGGATCCAGAAAATCGCATGCCAGCTGAACCACACCAGCACTGCCCCGCCCACCATGGGAGCGATCAGCGGCGCAATGGTCGTGACCAGCATGACGAACGACATCATGCGCGAGAACTCTTCCTTCGGGTAGACGTCGCGCATCAGCGCGTTGATGACCACGCTTGCCGCAGCCGCCGCCAGGCCATGGAAGAAACGCATCACGATCAGCTGATCGATACTCTGCGCCAGCGCACAGGCCACCGCCGCCGCGGCAAATATCAACGTTCCGCCCAGAATAACCGGTTTACGCCCCAGGCTGTCAGCCATTGGGCCATAAAAAAGCTGGCCGAGCGCGAACCCAAGGATGTAGGTGCTGAGCGTCATCTGCGCGCTGCCCGCCGGTACGCCAAACTGCGCGGAAATCACCGGCAGCGCGGGCAGATACATATCGATAGACAGCGGCATCAGCATGGCCAGCAGGCCAAGGATAAACACAATTTTAAACGACGAGTGTGGCCTGGTGGTCACAGGGTTCTCCTGAATTTAGCGTGAAGGCAGCCCGACGCTGGCGATCTCTTCTTCCGTCAGCGGGCGATATTCCCCTGGCGCCAGGTCTGGATCGAGCTCAATCGCGCCGATACGTTCACGATGCAGCCCCACCACGTGGTTGCCCACGGCGGCAAACATACGTTTCACCTGGTGGTAGCGGCCTTCACTGATGGTCAGACGGACGTCCGTTGGGGTGATGACTTCCAGCACCGCTGGTTTGGTCAGATCTTTTTCATTATGCAGCTGAACGCCTTTCGCGAATTGCTCTGCCGTGTCATCCGAGACCGGCGATTCCAGCGTCACCCGATAGGTTTTCTCGCAGTGGTGGCGCGGGGAAGTGATGCGGTGCGACCACTGCCCGTCATCGGTCATCAGCACCAGGCCGGTGGTATCAATATCCAGACGCCCTGCCGCATGCAGCTTGTGCGCCACAGGCTCATCCAGGAAGTAGAGCACCGTCGGGTGATCCGGATCGTCCGTTGAACAGACGTACCCTTCCGGTTTGTTGAGCATGAAGTAGCGCGGGCCATTCTGCTGGGTCAGCGGGTTGCCGTCATACTCCACCTCGTGGTCGGGCTGGAGTTTAAAAGCGCTGTCTTTCACAATGTCGCCGTCCACGGTAACGCGGTTGGCGCGAATTTCGCGCCCGGCAATAGCGCGGCTTACGCCGAGTTGCTGAGCGATAAACTTATCAAGTCGCATGAAATCTTTTTAGCCTTAATGGTGCTGGAAGTCGGACTACGCGTCCGAAAAAGAAGCTGTCAGGAACGGTTCAGTATAATGGTCTGGTTGCGCCACTCAAGGGAAAAAGTTTCGTGGCATACTATATGCGAGTTAACTGAATAGAGAAGCCATGACTTTCACACTACGCCCCTATCAGCAGGAAGCCGTTGATGCCACCCTCGCCTGGTTTCGCAAGCACCGGGAACCCGCCGCCATCGTGCTCCCGACCGGAGCCGGTAAAAGCCTGGTGATTGCCGAACTGGCGCGCCTGGCCCGCGGGCGCGTGCTGGTGCTGGCGCACGTCAAAGAGCTGGTGGCGCAAAACCACGCCAAATATTGTGCGCTCGGCCTGGAGGCCGACATTTTTGCTGCCGGGCTGAAACGCAAAGAGAGCCACGGGAAAGTGGTGTTTGGCAGCGTACAGTCGGTGGCCCGCAACCTGGACCTGTTTCGCAGCGAGTTTTCCCTGCTGATTGTCGACGAATGTCACCGCATCAGCGATGACGACGACAGCCAGTATCAGCAAATCCTCACTCACCTGAAAGCGGTGAATCCTCAGATACGTCTGCTTGGCCTGACCGCCACGCCGTTTCGTCTGGGCAAGGGCTGGATTTATCAGTTCCATTATCACGGTATGGTGCGTGGCGACGAAAAAGCCCTGTTCCGCGACTGTATCTATGAGCTTCCGCTGCGCTACATGATCAAGCACGGCTACCTGACGCCGCCGGAACGGCTGGATATGCCGGTCGTGCAGTATGATTTCAGCCGCTTGCAGGCGCAGAGCAACGGGCTGTTCAGCGAGGCGGATCTTAACCATGAGCTGAAAAAACAGAAGCGGATCACGCCGCATATCATCAGCCAGATTGAAGAGTTCGCGCAAACGCGTAAAGGGGTGATGATTTTTGCTGCCACCGTCGAACATGCGCGCGAAATCACGGGACTGCTGCCCGCCGACGACGCGGCGTTAATTACCGGTGAAACCCCCGGGCCGGAGCGCGACAGCCTGATTGAGGCCTTCAAAGCCCAGCAGTTCCGCTACCTGGTGAATGTCTCCGTATTAACCACCGGGTTTGACGCCCCGCACGTCGACCTGATTGCGATCCTGCGCCCAACCGAATCCGTCAGCCTGTATCAGCAGGTTGTCGGGCGCGGGCTGCGCCTGGCGCCGGGCAAAACCGACTGCCTGATCCTTGATTACGCCGGTAACCCGCACGATCTCTACTCCCCGGAAGTGGGCACGCCAAAAGGCAAAAGCGACAACGTGCCGGTACAGGTATTTTGCCCGGCCTGCGGGTTTGCCAACACTTTCTGGGGCAAAACCACCGCCGACGGCACGCTGATTGAGCACTTTGGCCGCCGCTGTCAGGGTTGGTTTGAAGACGACGACGGTCATCGCGAGCAGTGCGACTTCCGCTTCCGCTTCAAAAACTGCCCGCAGTGCAACGCCGAGAACGACATCGCAGCCCGCCGCTGTAGGGAGTGCGACACGGTGCTGGTCGACCCGGACGACATGCTGAAAGCGGCGCTGAAGCTGAAGGATGCGCTGGTGCTGCGCTGTTCCGGCATGGCGCTACAGCCCGGCGCGGATGAAAAAGGCGAGTGGCTAAAGATTACCTATTACGACGAGGACGGCGCAGACGTCAGCGAGCGGTTCAGGGTTCAGACGCCCGCCCAGCGAACCGCGTTCGAGCAGCTTTTTATCCGCCCGCATACCCGCACGCCCGGCGTGCCGCTGCGCTGGATAACCGTGGCGGATATCGTGCACCAGCAGGTGCTGCTGCGCCATCCCGATTTCGTTGTCGCCCGCAAAAAAGGCCAGTTCTGGCAGGTGCGTGAGAAGGTCTTTGACTATGAAGGGCGCTTCCGGCGGGCAAACGAATTACGCGGTTAGCGGGACTTTTCGTTGATGCGCGCGCCATTTGAGTATAAAATGCCGCCCGCTTCACATCCGTGAGGCAGAACACTCACCTGCTGCTGGGTCGCCTGTAGCAGGGTTTTAAATACAGAGAGAAATCAATGTTCACTATCGAAGCAGAAGTACGTAACGTGCAGGGTAAGGGTGCGAGCCGCCGCCTGCGTACCGCTAACAAGTTCCCGGCTATCGTTTACGGTGGCGAAGCTGCTCCAGTTGCTATCGAACTGGATCACGACAAAGTATGGAACATGCAGACTAAAGCTGAATTCTACAGCGAAGTTCTGACCATCGTTGTTGGCGGTAAAGAAGAAAAAGTGAAAGTTCAGGCTGTTCAGCGTCACCCGTTCAAGCCAAAACTGTCTCACATCGACTTCGTTCGCGCGTAATCGCAAACCTGTCGAGAAAAACCCCGCTTCTGCGGGGTTTTTTTATGGCCGTTATTTACCGCCTGAGGTGCGACGCTGGAGCTGATCGCGCAGGTTCGGCGGCGTGCCTTTAATGGTCAGCGTGTCGGTGGCCGGATCCCAGAAGATACGTTCCCCGAGCAGCATGGCATCAAAGTTAATGGTTAACCCACCGCCGCTGCCGGCAAATTTCGTCAGCTGACGCAGGGTGCTGCGATCCGCCGGGAAGCTCTCTTCCAGCTCATAGCCTTTGTCCGCAGTAAATTCCTGGAAGCTGACTTCGCTGACGCCCGCCAGCTCTTTGGACAGCGACTCCAGCTCAATCTCTTCCCCGGCCTGTAACTGCTCGTTGCAGTAGCTGTAAACCTGCTGACGCACGTTCTGACGCTCAGACTTATCAAGCTGCGCCTCAGCCGTAAAGTCATCCACCGCCTGGAGCAGACCTTTGTTCTGCGCTTTGGCGTTCAGCCCTTCGCTGGCGCCGAGGAAGTCCATAAAGAAATCTGCCACTTTGCGGCCCACGCGGCCTTTGAGGAAGGTCAGGTAGCGCGTCGATTCCGGGTTGGTTTCCCATTCGGTTAAATCGATACGCGCCACAATATCCGCATGGTTGATATCCAGATAGTGCGTTGAGCTGATATCCAGCTGCTCGTTCACGCGCATGCTGCTTAAGTTATTCAGCACGGTCACCAGCAGATACTCTACCGCCAGATAACGGTAGTGGCAGAACAGGACGATACCGCCATCGGCGAAGGGATATTTCGCCAGTTCGTCACGCAGACGGCCCGTGGCAGCGCGGCTGAACGCCAGGAAATCCTCTTCGCCCTGACGTTGCAGGCGCAGGCTATCCGCCAGCTCGCTCTCTTCGCTGAACAAGCCATAGGCTTTATTTTTCGCGCTGTAGACGCGATGCAGCTCCGCCATCATCTCGACAACGGTAGGCGTTGGTTCCAGTAACGAATCGCGCAGCACCACTTCAAGGGTTTGCTCATCACGCTTGATAAGCTGGTGCAAGGCAATCTGGTTGATTTCCAGACTCATGATAAACTCTCCTTTTAGACCGGGCGGTATTCAACCACCACCAACGCATGTGTGCAACAGAAGATAAAAAAGGGGAAAAAAAGCTGTTGCTACGGTAATATGTCGCCCTTCTCTCAACAAACTGATTTTGATTTATGCCACAACATTCCCGCTACAGTGACGAACACGTTGAACAACTGCTCGGTGAGCTGGTCAACGTACTGGAAAAACATAAAACGCCAACCGATCTCTCCCTGATGGTTTTGGGAAATATGGTTACCAATCTGATTAATACCAGCGTTGCTCCGGCTCAGCGTCAGGCGATCGCCAAATCTTTCGCCCAGGCATTGCAGTCCTCCGTTAGCGACGACCAGGCACACTAAGGGAAACGAACAACAGTTTATGGTGACGAATCGTCAGCGCTACCGTGAAAAAGTCTCCCAGATGGTCAGCTGGGGGCACTGGTTTGCCCTGTTCAACATTCTGTTGGCGATGGTGCTCGGCTGCCGTTATCTGTTTGTGGCGGACTGGCCAACCACGTTAACCGGGCGAGTCTACTCGTGGATGAGCCTTGTTGGTCACTTTAGCTTTCTGGTTTTCGCCACCTATTTGCTGATCCTGTTCCCTCTGACGTTTATCGTCATGTCGCAGCGGCTGATGCGCTTCCTGTCCGCTATCCTTGCGACGGCGGGCATGACCCTGTTGCTTATCGACAGCGAAGTCTTCACCCGGTTCCACCTGCACCTGAACCCTATCGTCTGGGAGCTGGTGATTAACCCGGATCAGAACGAGACCGCGCGCGACTGGCAGCTGATGTTTATCAGCGTGCCGATTATCCTGCTGATTGAAATGCTGTTCGCCACGTGGAGCTGGCAAAAGCTCCGCAGTCTGACCCGACGCCGCCATTACGCGAAGCCCGTCGCGGCGCTCTTTTTCGCCTCATTTATCGGTTCGCACCTGATGTATATCTGGGCAGATGCGAACTTCTACCGCCCGATTACCATGCAGCGCGCGAATCTGCCGCTCTCCTATCCGATGACGGCGCGTCGTTTCCTGGAAAAACACGGCCTGCTGGATGCGCAGGAGTACCAGCGTCGTCTGGTGGAACAGGGTAATCCGGAAGCGGTTAGCGTGCAGTATCCTTTGAGCGATCTGAAATATCGCGACATGGGCCGCGGTCAGAACGTGCTGCTGATTACCGTTGATGGCCTGAATTATTCTCGCTATGAGAAGCAGATGCCTGCCCTGGCTGAATTCGCGCAGAACAACATCGCATTCACCCAGCATATGAGCTCCGGTAATTCGACCGACGCGGGTATTTTCGGCCTGTTCTACGGCATTTCACCGAGCTATATGGACGGCGTGCTGTCTGCCCGTATTCCGGCCGCGCTGATTACCGGGCTTAATCAGCAGGGCTACCAGCTGGGGCTGTTCGCCTCCGATGGCTTCAACAGCTCGCTGTACCGCCAGGCGCTGCTGTCTGATTTCTCACTGCCTGCCGCGCAGAGCCAGTCTGACGATCGGACCGCTGAACAGTGGATAGACTGGCTGAAGCGCTATGCGCAGGAAGATAACCGCTGGTTCTCCTGGGTTGCGTTTAACGGCACAACGCTTGATGACAGCAATCAGAAAGGCTTCGCGCGCCGCTATAGCCGTGCGGCGGGTGACGTCGATGCGCAGATTGGCCGCGTGCTGACCGCCCTGCGCGACGCGGGCAAGCTGGACAATACGGTCGTCATTATTACGGCGGGACACGGCGTGCCGCTAGGCGACGGGGCGAAGGGCATGGAATGGTCGCGTCCCAACCTGCATGTTCCCCTGGTGATCCACTGGCCGGGCACGCCCGCGCAGCGCATCAACATGCTGACCGACCATAAAGACGTCATGACCACGCTAATGCAACGGCTGCTGCACGTCAGCACGCCGGCGAATGAGTACTCGCAGGGACAGGACCTCTTTAGCGCCACGCGCCGTCATAACTGGGTCACGGCGGCCGGCGGAAATACGCTGGTGGTGACCACGCCGACGCTGTCCCTGGTGCTGAACAGCAACGGAAATTACCAGACGTATAATCTCGAAGGTGAGAAGCTCAAAGATCAGAAACCGCAGCTCAGCTTGCTGTTGCAGGTGCTGACAGACGAGAAGCGCTTTATCGCTAACTGATTATTTATGAATCAGTTAGCGCTGCTTTCCCCTTGCAATCAAAAAGGAATCGAGTAGTATTCCTTTTATGCGTCGGCACGTAGCGCAGCCTGGTAGCGCACCGTCATGGGGTGTCGGGGGTCGGAGGTTCAAATCCTCTCGTGCCGACCAAAAATACACAAAAAAAACCAGCCGCTTATGGCTGGTTTTTTATTGCCTGTACCCACATGCAGTAGGGTCAGTGCTTATCACGCCCACCGAGAAAGAAAATCCCCAGCGGAATCGCAAGCAGGACGGTGAACACCAGACTGTAAACAAAGATCATCGCCGATTGCAGGACAAACATGCTGGTTGTCCACGCAGAGAGCGGAATGTTGTACTGCTCGATCACACCGACAATGGTCGCGCGCCCCACGCATGCGGCAGCAATCATAAATACAACCAGTAACGCCAGCAGGAACTTGCGGCCTTCAGGTGTCTTCAGTTTTTCCCCTACCATCTCTCCTCCCTTTACAGATAAATAACAATAATTAACGCGTAAAATAACACGATCGCCGCCCCGACTCCAACGTAGCATTAAACACCACAAAAAGAACACTAAAGCAGTGTATTACTCCATTTAAATTGAAAACATGAGTAAATTGCGCCAACCATTCACGTACATTATGTTAGTCTTTCCCGGATCGTTTTGACAAAAAAGGAATGACAGTGAAAAACGCACCTAAATTTGCCATCGCCCTTCTCGCCGCTGCGTGCGCCAGCACCAGCGCTTTTGCCAGCGAAACCCAGAAAGAGCAGCCGCTGGAAAAAGTTGCCCCGTATCCGCAAGCGGACAAAGGGATGAAGCGCCAGGTTATTCAGCTCCCGGCCCAGCAGGATGAAGCAAATTTCAAAGTTGAGCTGTTAATCGGCCAGACGCTGGAAGTGGACTGCAACCAGCATCGTCTGGGCGGCAAGCTGGAAAGCAAAACGCTGGAAGGCTGGGGTTATGACTACTATGTCTTCGACAAAGTAACGTCACCGGTTTCTACCATGATGGCGTGTCCGGACGGCAAGAAAGAGAAGAAATTTATTACCGCGTATCTGGGTGATAACAGTCTGCTGCGCTATAACAGCAAGCTGCCAATTGTCGTCTATACGCCGGAAAACGTAGATGTGAAATATCGCGTGTGGAAGGCAGATGAGACTGTCGGGCAGGCGGTAGTTCGTTAAAAAAAAGCCGGGTGGCGCTCACGCTTACCCGGCTTTTTTACGCTACAGCGCGATATCCGCAACCGGCTTGTTTTCTGCCTGTGGCTTCAGCTCCGCCTTTGGCGCCGCATCCGCAGCCTGCGGTTTGACGTATTGCAGTTGCAGTACGCGGCTGGTGTATTCCAGCTCTTGCTCCGTGGCGTCAACGTTACCGTTCAGCTTCGTACCGTAAGATGGAATAATGGTTTTCAGCTTCGCCTGCCATTCCGGGCTGGACACTTTATCCTTAAACACTTTTTCCATCAGGTGCAGCATGATTGGCGCAGCGGTAGACGCACCCGGGGATGCCCCCAGCAGCGCGGCAATGGTGCCATCCTTATCGCTCACCACTTCGGTACCCAGACGCAGTACGCCGCCCTCTTTCGGATCGCGCTTGATGATCTGTACACGCTGACCCGCCTGCCACAGACGCCAGTCTTCTTTCTTCGCCTGCGGATAGTACTCTTTCAGCGCCTCGAAGCGTTCTTCATCAGAAAGCATCACCTGGCTAATCAGGTATTTCACCAGATCAAAGTTATCCAGCCCAACGTCCATCATAGGTTTGACGTTCGACGTCGTGGTCGCGCTCAGCAGATCCCACAGGGAACCGTTTTTCAGGAACTTGGTAGAGAAGGTAGCGAACGGCCCGAACAGCACCACGCGCTTACCGTCCAGCATACGGGTGTCGATATGGGGAACGGACATCGGTGGCGCGCCAACGGAGGCCTGACCGTACACTTTAGCCAGATGACGGTTAACCACTTCCGGGTTTTCCGACACCAGGAACTGGCCGCCGACCGGGAAGCCCGCGTAGTCGTCAGCTTCCGGAATACCGGACTCCTGCAACAGTTTCAGCGCCGCACCGCCCGCACCGATAAACACGAACTTCGCCTTAATGACATGCTCGGCTTCGTTGTTTTTCAGATCGGCAACGGTCACGCTCCAGCTGTTATCCGCGTTGCGCTTGAAACCACGCACTTCGGAGCTGAGTTGCAGGTTGAAGTTCTCTTTTTTCTTCAGAGAGGCCACCAGCTGACGGGTGATTTCACCGTAGTTAACGTCAGTACCAATTTCAGTGCGGGTCGCCGCCACTTTCTGGTTCGGATCGCGTCCTTCCATGACCAGCGGTGCCCACTCTTTGATTTGAGCGTGATCTTCAGAGTATTTCATCCCGCGGAACAGCGTGCTCTGTTGCAGGGCAGCGTAACGCGCGCGCAGGAAATTGACGTTTTGATCGCCCCACACAAAGCTCATGTGCGGTACGGTGTTGATGAAGGAGTGCGGATTGTGTAACACGCCGCTGTTCACCTGGTGAGACCAGAACTGGCGTGAGATCTGGAACGCTTCGTTGATCTCTACCGCCTTCTCGATACTAATGGAACCGTCCTTTTTCTGCGGCGTATAGTTCAGTTCCATAAGTGCCGAGTGCCCCGTCCCGGCGTTATTCCAGCCGTTAGAGCTTTCCTGCGCCACGCCATCAAGGCGCTCGACCATGGTCATGGACCAGTTCGGCTCTAATTCCTGAAGATACGTGCCCAGCGTAGCGCTCATGATGCCGCCACCAATTAAAAGGACATCCGTTTCCTGCTCTTTTGGTGCGTCAGCTTTCGCCGCCAGCGAGACGGCGTTCAGCCCCACGGCCAGTGAAAAGAGCACGGCAGTCATTTTTTTCATCATTTATGCCTTAGTTGAATAGTGCTTGATGCGTAGAAATTACAGGTGAAACACGCTGCGGGGGCACGGTAACAACTTTTAAATATTGTTTAAAGGTTACGAAATTATTGTAATTGTGAAATTTAATGATGGATTGTTTGTGGGGTTTTGACAGGCAGGCTGGCACCAGGCGATTTTCCTGGCTATTATGCTGCACTTTGTGATCGCGCGCACGGAAGCCTGCCCCTACTAGCGAATTCTTATGTCATTACCCCACTCGTCTGTACCCCACGAAGGCCACGTCGCCACCGTTTTACGTTCGCCTCAACGTCTGATGCGCGAAACCCTGGCCGGCGTGATTACCGCGCTGGCGCTGATCCCGGAAGTGATTTCGTTTTCCGTGGTTGCGGGCGTGGACCCGAAAGTGAGCCTTATCGCCTCCGTGGTGCTCTGTTTTGCCCTTTCCCTGCTCGGCGGGCGTCCGGCCATGGTGACCGCGGCGGCGGGCTCCGTCGCGCTGGTTATTGGTCCGATGGTTCATCAACACGGCGTACAGTACATTCTGCCTGCGGTAGTCATGGCGGGCGTGATTCAGATCCTGTTCGGCGCGCTGGGTATGGCGCGGCTGATGCGCTTTATTCCCCAGTCGGTGATGACCGGGTTTGTTAACGCCCTTGGCATTTTGATTTTCTTTGCCCAGGTTCCCCATTTCTGGAGCCGAAGCCCGCTGATTGTGGGCCTGTTCGTGCTGACGCTGCTGATTGTGCTGTGGGTGCCACGCTATATCAAAAGCGTCCCCTCCCCGCTGATTGCCATTGTGGTGCTGACGCTGTTTACCGTCACCAGCGGACAAATTCTGCCAACGGTGGGTGATGAAGGCTCCATGAGCGGCGGTTTGCCTGGCTTTACGCAACTGCTGGTGCCGCTTAACCTGGAGACGCTGAGCATCATCTGGCCGTGCGCGCTGAGTATCGCCTTCGTTGGCCTGCTGGAATCGCTACTGACGGCTAAGCTGGTGGATGAACTGACCGTGACCCCTTCAAGCAAGCGCCGCGAGAGCATCGGGCTGGGCGTAGGAAATATCATGGCCGGGTTCTACGGCGGCATTGCGGGCTGCGCGATGATTGGGCAAACCATCGTTAACGTGGAGATGGGCAAAGGCAGAAGCCGTATCTCCACCCTTGCGGCAGGCGTTGTGCTGCTGGTACTGGTCACGGCGCTCAGCGAGGTAATGGCTAAAATCCCGATGGCGGTACTGGCGGGTATTATGGCAATTGTGGCCGTCAAGACCTTTAGCTGGCATAGCGTTCAGCCCGGAACGCTGAAAAACGCGCCGGTGGCGGAAACCGTCGTGATGCTGGTGACGGTTGTAGCAACGGTTTCCACCGGTAACCTGGCGATTGGCGTGCTGGGCGGGATCGTGATGATGTTCATCCTCCCTGCCCGACTGAAGCAAAAGGCGCTGGCTACAGAAGAAAAATCGTCGCCAGTCCAAGAAAAATAAAGAAACCGCCGGTATCGGTAATGGCGGTGATCATCACGCTCGACCCCACAGCGGGGTCGCGCCCCAGACGGGTCATCGTCAGCGGGATAATCACGCCCATCATCGCCGCCACCAGCAGGTTCAGCACCATCGCCAGCATCATGACCCCGCCGAGCGCCATATCATCGTACAGCCACCAGGTGATGCCGCCCATGATGCCGCCCCAGACCAGGCCGTTAATCAGCGCAACGCCCATCTCCCTGAAGATCAGCCACGAAAAATTACCCGGCTGAATATTTTCCAGCGCCAGGGCACGAACGATCATGGTGATAGTCTGGTTACCGGTATTCCCCCCGATCCCCGCCACAATAGGCATCAGAGAAGCCAGGGCTACCAGCTGGGAAATGGTATGTTCGAAGCCGTCGATGACGCGGGAGGCCACAAACGCGGTGCATAAATTGATGGCAAGCCACGCCCAGCGCGTTTTGACGGCCTTGCCGACGGAGGCGTGAACGTCATCTTCGGCACTGATCCCACCAAGGGCTCGCAGGTCGTTATCGGTCTCTTCATAGACCACATCAACGATCTCATCGATGGTCAGACGCCCCATCAGTTTGCCCACGGAATCCACCACCGCGGCGCTCACCAGGTCATCACGTTCGAAGGTACGCGCCGCTTTTTCGGCATCGTCTTCCGGCGAGAACACCATCGGCTCGGTTTCCATCACCTCACTCACCCGCTGCTGGGTGCTGTTCAGCAGGATCGTTTTAAGCTCCAGCTCGCCGAGCAGGGTTTTGTCCCGCGAGGTGACAAACAGTTTGTCGGTGTTGTCCGGCATGCTGCCGAGCCGACGAAGGTAGCGCTGCACCGTGCCCAGGGTGACGTCCGGACGCACGGTGATAACGCCAAACTCCATGATTGCGCCGACGCTGTTTTTCTCGTAGTGCATCACCTGACGCACGCGCGCCCGCTCCTCAGCAGGCAGGGAAGCCAGCAGGCGACCGGTCAGGTTTCGCGGAAGGTGCTGTACAAGGTAGATCTGCTCGTCGATATCCAGCGTTTGCAGAGCGTCAAGAATGTCCCGGTCGCTCATCTCATCGATAAGGTCATCCCAGACGTTTTCCGACGCTTCAAGCAGCACCTGACCGCGCTCATGATCCTGCACCAGCCGCCACAGGGCGTGGCGCTCCTCGGAAGGCAGCGCCTCCAGCGTATCCGCCAGATCCGGGGGCGGTAAATGTGCTACCAGCGCACCTACCTCAGCAATATCGTCGGCCAGCGTGCCGACATCATATTGCTCAGCCAGGGTCAGCTTACCCAATAACGTTGACGTCACCGCTTTATCGGTCGTCAGGAGCCAGATGAGGCGCGCACGCTCCTGGTCACGCTGCCTTGCGCTGTTTTTCTTTAATAACGACATTAATCATAAATCCATGAAATAGGTTGGCTTTAAGCATAGCGCGGGGATATGTAAATAAGAATAAACGGCGTGTCGGGATGGAGAAAAAATCGGCATATATGAAAAATTAACGTGCCGGGCGCACCCGGCACAATCGCACTCAGGCCGTACGCGCCACCGCATCCCGTGACGCAGCATCGCGCTCGTCACCGGTCAGCTCGCTCAGCTTGCCGTCGCGCATCTCCAGCAGACGGTCGGCGTGAATGAAGTAGTGATCGTCATGGCTGATGGCAAAAATGGTTTTCCCCATCGCCTGCATCAGCGGCAGCAGCACCTGATAAAACTCGCGGCGGAAGTGCGGGTCCTGATCGGCGGCCCACTCGTCCAGCAGGATGATGTCGCGCTCCTCGGCCAGCGCCAGCAGCAGCGCCACGCGTTTCTTCTGCCCTTTCGACAGCCTGAGATTGAGGATTTTGCCATCCTGGAGCTCCAGCTTGTGTGACATTTGCAGGTGCGCAAGCCACTTCTCCACCAGCGCGGGATCCGCCTGCTGCCCTTCCGGACCCAGCAGCTGATCGAACAGCCAGACGTCGGTAAATACCGCCGAGAAGAGCTTGCGGTAGTCCTCCGGTTTCTCCGCGCTCAGCGCGTTGCCATCCAGCAAAATTTCACCCGACTGCGGCTGATAGAGCCCCGTCAACAGCATCGCCAGAGTGGATTTGCCGCTGCCGTTGCCGCCGATGAGGAACAGCAGCTCGCCACGGTGAAGGGTCAGGTTTATCGGCCCCACGGAGAACGCGCTCTCCTGATAGCGGAAGGTAACGTTACGCAGCTCAAGCGTTTGCCAGTTCGGGAAGGCCTGCGGACGCGGGAACTCGGCCTTAAACGGCGCAAGGTCGAGCTTCTTCAGCTTGTTAAAGGCGACCTGAGCGCTCAGCAGCGTCGGCAGTGCGCCAACGGCCGACAGCAGCGGCGTGCGTAAAAACAGCAGCGTCAGGGAGTACGTGGCCGCCACGTTGGTATCCGCCCACCCCAGGCTATTCGCCATCCAGAACACCAGGCCAATGGCGCCCAGCATCATAATGTTGGACCAGTTCACGGCGCTCAGGTGGAACGTATCGGCGCGAATAATATGATGACGATATTCGTGCGCGTCAGGAATATAGAGGTTGTTGAAGATGTGCTCGGCGCGCTCGCGGTTCAGCGTCAGCTCTTTGCGCCCTTCCAGCACCGTCTGGTAGTCGTTATAGAGCTTGTCTTCCGTTTCGCGCAGCACCGCCATGTGCTTATAGACACGGGAGACCAGCAGGAACCCGCCCCAGATGGTGATGGCAATCCACAGCGCCGTCACGGCCAGCATTTTGCTGGAGAGCCAGGCGAGATAGGCCGCCGAGCCAAAGGTCAGGATGATCCCCTGCACCAGCTCCGGCAGACGTACAAACGCGATGGTAATGGCGCGCACGTCGCTGGTCAGCCCCGCCAGCAGAGAGGCGCTTCCCAGCTGTTCGATGCGCTCAACCTGGGTGTCGAGAATACGTTTGATGAACTCACTGCGCAGACGGAAAACGAAATGGTGGCCGAGCGCGGTCAGCGCCAGCTGCGATCCGAGCGTGACCGCCATCAGCAGCAGCAGTAATCCCAGAAATTCCGGCAGGACGGAGAGTGACGTGTCGACCATTTCGATCAAACGCACGTTAATGAAGGCAATCAGGCCAATCCCCAGCGCCGCGCTGGCAAGGCTTAGCGCCATTACCGCGATGAAAGGCCAGCGGTACTGCCGCCAGACAAGAAGAAGTAGTTGCATGCAGAGCAATCCGGACAAGAAAAATCAGCCAGCAGTGTAAACTGCCTTTCACACACATCAAGAATAATTCTTATTTTTATTCTCTGTACGCTGCCTGCCGGAACGTAAGGTTGTAGCGAAACGCCCCCGCCACCGGGTGTTCGCCATTTTTAAGCGGCTGAATACCATGGTAAAAAAGCCGTGACTCACCGCCCCAGACCACCACATCGCCATGCTCCAGCATCAGCCGTTTTAGCGGGTCGTTGCGCCGCAGCCCGCCAAACTGAAAGACAGCGGGCAGCCCAAGGGATACCGAGACAATCGGCGCGCGCAGATCCGGCTCGTCCTTATCCTGATGCAGGGAGAGTTTTGCCCCGATGGCATAGCGGTTGATAAGACAGGCGTCGGGTCGAAAATCAGGATAGCCGGCCGCGACGGCGGCATCATGGCACAGCGCCTGAAACGCCTCCGGCATTGGCGGCCACGGCTGCCCTGTCAGCGGATCGTTCGGCGCATATAAATAGCCCCGCGCATTTGTCGCCCATCCCAGTTCGCCACAGTTGGTCATCGCCACGGACATGGTATACCCGCCCGGCGTGACCATATGGCGAAACGGCGAACGGGCGGTGACGGCATCAATACCGTCGAACAGCGCCGCCGCGCGGGAAAGCGCGAAGCGTCTCAGGATCGTCGCCCCCGGCGCGAGCGGCTCCTGCCAGGGTTCAGCCTCCGCAAAAAGATCGAGCATTATCCCTCCTGTTTATTCGCCTCACGTTTTAATAATAGTACCTTACGCGCTGCCCCCCAGCGATAGCCCGAGAGCGCACCGTCGTTACGCACCACGCGGTGACAGGGGATCACAATCGCCAGTTTATTGGCGCCGCAGGCCCCCGCCACGGCGCGCACGGCGTTGGGTTTGCCAATGGCCTTTGCCACCTGCTGATAGCTTGCCGTCTCACCGCAGGGGATAGCCCGTAGCGCCTGCCAGACCTGCTGCTGGAAGGCGGTACCGCGGATATCCAGCGGCAGCGTCAGGGGCGTCGCGCGGCTGTCGACAGAGGCAATCACCTGACGGATCCGCCCGGCAAACGCGCCTTCCATCGGTTCACGGACGGCAAGCGGAAACAGTGAAAGCAGCTCGGCCGTCAGCGCGGCGTCGTCATCCCCCAGCAGTATCGCGCAGATCCCGCGCTCGCTTTCCCCCACCAGACAGCGGCCCAGCGAGCAGTCGCTGATGGCATAGCGGACTGCGGCATCCCCGTTGCGGTACTGTCTGGCCGTCATGCCCAGCGCGCCATCGGCTTTACGGTAGTAGCTGCTGCTGTCCGGGAACCCGGCGGCCAGAACGGCATCGGTGATTTTACCGCCCTGCGCCAGCGTGCTGCGCAGGCGTTGTTCGCGCGCGGCCTGCTGCCAGGCTTTCGGCGTCATGCCGGTAACGGATTTAAACAAGCGGTGGAAATGGAACGGGCTCATGGCAACCTGCTGCGCCAGCGCGTCAAGGTTCAGCGCGGCATCCTGCTCAAGCAGCCGGCAGGCCAGCGCAATACGGGCCTTTTTCTGCGCCATAGGATCGTCCTGGTCTGGCAAACAGCGTTTACAGGGACGGAAGCCCGCCAGCCCGGCCTGGTGAGCATCAGGATAGAAGCAGACATTTTTACGCAGCGCGTGGCGGGCACGGCAGGACGGGCGGCAATAAATGCCGGTCGTCTGCACGGCAAAAACAAACTGGTTATCCGCATGAGGATCGCGGGCCAGAACGGCCTGCCAGCGATCCTCATCGGTGAGATAGGTTGTGTTTTTCATCATCGGCTCCTCTTACAAGCATACGCTTAGCCTGCCTGAACGCCACCGAACAAAAACCCGCAACCTTGCTTTTTAATTTTTCTCGCTTACCAGGAAGCTGTTGAACTGCGGTGAACTCCAGGTTTTAAACCCGTCAGCCTCTTTGGTGATCATATAGACGGCCAGCCCTTCCTGGCGCACCACCTCTTTGGCTTTCTCCGTGCCGAGCACCATCAGTCCGGTATCCCATGCGTCCGCTTCCAGCGCGGTTGGGGCTATCACCGTAACGGACACCAGATTGTGGGTAATGGGGCGTCCGGTTTGCGGATCGATAACGTGCGAAATACGTTTGCCGTCCAGTTCGTAATAGTTGCGGTAGCTGCCGGAGGTGCTGATACCGTGCCCGTTGATGTCGACAATCGCCTGCACCGCGTTCTGCTGGTCGGTTGGTTTCTGGATAGCCACCCGCCACGGCCTGCCGCTGGCGTTCATACCCCGGCTGACGAGCGCGCCCCCTACGGAAACCAGGTAACGGGGAATGCCTTCCTGCGCCATCAGGGCCGCAAGATGGTCCGCCGCATACCCCTCGCCTACCGTAGAGAGATCCACAAACAGATCGGGAATATCCTTTTGCAGGTATTGTTGACCGTACTGGCCGATCACCGACAGATGTTGTAACCCTGTACGGGCGCGGGCGTCGTCGATGGCGTCCTGATCGGGGGTAGCCACCGGCTGTTTGTCAGGCCCAAATCCCCACAGATTGACCAGCGGCCCCACGGTCACATCCATTGCGCCGTTGGTTTTGTAGCCCACGCGCATAGATTCCGTGACGATATCGGCCATCGCTTCGCTCACCGGCCACAGCGAGGTGCTGCTGGAGCGATTGAAACGCATCAGTGCTGAGTCATTCTTATACGTCGAGAGCAGCTGATCGTCAGCATCCAGCTGCGCCTGAATTTTTCCGCGTAATTCTTCAGCGCGGGATTTATCAATATCCATCACGCTGACGCGCCAGAAGGTCCCCATGGTTTTCCCTTCCAGCACCGTCGCGGCTGGCGCCTCGATTTTTGCGGGCTGCGTAGAAGAGTCACACGCGGTCAGGAGTAAAACAATCGCCAGAAAGCTGGCGCGCAAAAAAGTCATTTCCATTGGTTATTATCCTCATGCCAGGGCGGCAAGAGTACACTAAAACAGCGTATTTGTAAGACCCTAAAAAAGCATGAAAAAAGGGGCCTGATGGCCCCTTTGTTGCAGTATGAGCAATTAGAACTGGTAAACCAGACCCAGCGCTACGATATCGTCGGTGCTGATACTGGTGCGGCGAGTGAAGTCGTTTTCATCCAGCAGGTTGATTTTGTAATCAACATAGGTGGACATGTTTTTGTTGAAGTAGTAAGTCGCGCCTACGTCAACATACTTCAGGATATCCTGATCGCCATAGCCTTCGATGTCCTTACCTTTAGATTGCAGGTAAGCCACGGATGGACGCAGACCGAAGTCGAACTGATACTGAGCAACCACTTCGAAGTTCTGTGCTTTGTTAGCCCAGCCCTGATCGCCAACGCGGGTCGCGTTGTAGGTCTGAGAATACTGTGCAGCCAGGTAGATGTTGTTCGCGTCGTATTTCAGACCGCCGGTGTAGGTCTCAGCACGATCGCCGTTACCGAAGTAGTTTGGCGCGTTCTGGTCATCAGTACGTTTAGAGCTGGTGACAGCCGTACCGAGTGCGAAGCCTTCGCCCAGATCGTAGGTCAGAGAGCCGCCGTAGCCGTCACCGTTCTGACGCAGCGCGTCACGACCGTTATTGGTCTGGCCTTCACCGCTTGGGCTGCCGTTTTTACCCTGGTACTGTAACGCAAAGTTCAGACCATCAACCAGACCGAAGAAGTCCTGGTTACGGTAGGTCGCGAAGCCGTTACCGCGCTGCTGCATGAAGTTGTCAGAACCGTAGGTGTCGCCGCCGAATTCCGGCAGAACGTCGGTCCAGGAAGTGACATCGTAAACAACGCCGTAGTTACGACCGTAGTCGAATGAACCCGCATCAGCGAATTTCAGACCAGCGAACGCTACACGCGTCCATGAGTTGTTTTCGTTCTCGCCAGAGTTGCCCTGGATCTGGTATTCCCACTGGCCGTAACCGGTCAGCTGATCGTTAACCTGAGTTTCGCCTTTGAAGCCCAGACGCATGTAGGTCTGGTCGCCGTCTGCACCGTCGTCATCGGAGAAATAGTGCAGGCCATCCACTTTACCGTACAGATCTAATTTGTTGCCGTCTTTGTTATAAATTTCAGCCGCATTTGCTGCGCCTGCCACCAGCAGAGCTGGTACCAGGAGGGACAGTACTTTAACTTTCATTTTATTAACCCTCTGTTATATGCCTTATTATTTACCACTGCTTACTGGTCAACCCTCTTAACCAGTCGGCAAGTTCATTCTCCTCAAAAATGCAGAATAATCCAACAGGAATATGATACGAAAACTTTGAAGATGTTTCACTTTACCATCAAGATGTTTCAATTTGTAAATATTAAGGAACTTTCACAGAGCATCAAAAGTTTAAAAATATAGCACGGATAATCAAAAAAAAATATATCGTAAAAATTTCAATAAATTAACTTAAAAAACAGTACCGCACTGAATGACAAAAAAATTCCCTTCAACACCACTAAAATAACTCTCGCTATCATCATTAACTTTATTTATTACCGTCATTCAGTTCTGAATGTCTGTTTATCCCTAATTGAACCGGATGCTTTGCATTCGGTTTTTTTTTACCTTTCTTTACGTCAGCAGACATTTAATGTGCTACCCGCCTGTAATGATAACGACTATTAACTAAATTCAGCGTTGGCGTTTACAGAATTCTTTTTTTGTAGCCGCAATTAATTTCTTGTTAATTCGTGCTATTTTTCAGCCGTTGTGACGGCGTATTTGTACATTTGACTGGGTTTTGTACATCTTTTACCCGGATGTCGTTGAAGCGGGTTGCGACAGATAAAAAGTCAAGGTCATGCCGATAACGACGCTGGAAATTCGGTTATTACCCTTTATACTGCCCTATCCCATTACCGCGCGGCCATTACGGGTTAAACACATCAATGAGTCAGACAGAAACTACCGCCCCGAGCAAATTCTCCCTTCTACCGGGCAGCATCACCCGTTTCTTTCTTCTGTTGATCGTTGTGCTGTTAGTCACAATGGGGGTGATGGTCCAGAGCGCCGTGAACACCTGGCTTAAAGATAAAAGCTATCAAATCGTCGATATCACCCACGCGGTGCATAAGCGCATTGATACGTGGCGCTATGCGACCTGGCAAATCTACGACAATATTGCCGCCGCGCCTGCCACTTCGTCAGGCGAAGGGTTGCAGGAAACGCGCCTTAAGCAGGATGTTTATTACCTTGAAAAACCGCAGCGCAAAACTGAAGCCCTGATTTTCGGTTCGCACGACAGCGCAACGCTGGAGATGACGCAGCGGATCTCCTCCTATCTGGACACCCTGTGGGGCGCCGAGACTGTTCCGTGGTCCATGTATTACCTGAACGGCCAGGACAACAGCATGATCCTGGTCTCTACCCTGCCGCTTAAGGACCTCTCGTCCGGCTTTAAAGAGACCACCGTTGGCAGTATTGTGGATTCCCGTCGGGCAGAAATGTTGCAACAGGCCAACGCGCTGGACGAGCGCGAAAGTTTTTCTTCGCTACGCCGCCTGGCCTGGCAGAACGGCCATTACTTTACGCTGCGCACCACCTTTAACCAGCCGGGCCATCTCGCGACCGTGGTTGCCTTCGATCTGCCGATTAACGATCTCATCCCGCCGGATATGCCGCTGGACAGTTTCCGTCTGGAGCCAGACAACAGCACCCAGAATATGCGCACGCCGTCGGACAAAGAAGGCGCGGACAGCGTCGCGATCTCCTTCAATGGCTCAAAAATTGAGATTGCCTCATCGCTCAATTCAACCGGTATGCGGCTGGTGTGGCAGGTGCCTTTTGGCACCCTGATGCTTGATACCCTGCAAAACATTCTCCTGCCGCTGCTGCTGAATATCGGCCTGCTGGCGCTGGCGCTGTTTGGCTACAGCACCTTCCGTTTCCAGTCGGGCCGCCAGAGCGACTCGACATCGGTATCCTCAGGAACCAGCAACGAACTGCGCGTCCTGCGTGCCTTAAACGAAGAGATTATTTCCGTGCTGCCGCTGGGGGTGCTCGTTCACGATCAGGAAGCAAACCGCACGGTCATGAGCAATAAAATTGCCGACCACCTTCTGCCGCACCTTAACCTGCAAAATATTACGGCCATGGCGGACCAGCATCAGGGCGTTATCCAGGCCACCATTAATAATGAACTGTATGAGATCCGTCAGTTCCGCAGTCAGGTCGCCTCGCGCACGCAAATCTTCATCATTCGCGATCAGGACCGCGAAGTGCTGGTAAATAAAAAGCTCAAGCAGGCGCAAAGGCTGTACGAAAAGAACCAGCACGGCCGCGCCGCGTTTATGCAAAATATCGGCGATGCCTTTAAACAACCGCTGAAGTCACTCGCCACGCAGATTGCTGATTTAAGCACGCCGGAAAGCCGACAGCTGAGCAGCCAGGCCGACTCGCTGGTTCGTCTGGTGGACGAAATCCAGCTGGCGAATATGCTGGAGAACGACATCTGGAAGGGCACCCCGACGCTCTTCTCCATCCAGGATCTGATTGATGAGGTGGTACCGGAAGTGCTACCGGTGATCAAGCGCAAGGGACTCCAGCTGTTGATCAACAACCATTTACCGGCCAACGACGAGCGTCACGGCGATCGTGATGCCCTGCGCCGCATTCTGATGATGCTGATCCAGTATGCCGTCACCACGACGCAGATCGGCAAGATCACCCTGGAAGTCAGCACCGATGAATCCACCGACGATCGCCTGACGTTCCGCATTCTGGATACGGGCGAAGGCGTGACCGTCAGCGAAATCGATAACCTGCACTTCCCGTTCCTGAACGATACGCAGCGTGATCACTACGGTAAGGCGAATGCCCTCACCTTCTGGCTCTGCGATCAGCTGGCGCGCAAGCTGGGCGGTCATCTGAACATCAAGGCCCGCGAATCCCTCGGTACCCGCTACTCCTTACACGTCAAAATGGCGGCGAATCCACAGGAAGAGGATGAAGAGCGTCTGCTGGATGATGTAGTCGTGATGGTGGATGTGACCTCCAGCGAGATCCGTAATATCGTTGTTCGTCAGTTAGAAAACTGGGGCGCGTCCTGCATCACCCCGGACGAAAGGCTCGCGAGTCAAGAATTTGATCTATTTTTAACTGATAATCCGTCTAATCTTACTGCCTCAGGCTTGCTTTTAAGCGATGATGAGCCAGGCGTGCGGAAAATTGGCCCTGGGCAGCTGCGCGTCAACTTTAATATGAGCAATGCAATGCAGGAAGCTGTATTACAACTGATTGAAGAGAATCTGGCGCAGGAAGAGATCCTGGAGTCACCGTTAGGCGGCGATGAAAATGCAGAACTCCATGCCAGCGGATATTATTCGCTCTTCGTTGATACAGTACCAGATGATGTTAAGCGGTTGTATACTGAGTCCGCTGCGCAGGATTTTGCAGCGCTGGCACAGACAGCACACCGGCTTAAAGGGGTGTTTGCCATGCTTAATCTGGTTCCCGGCAAGCAGTTATGTGAAACGCTGGAACATCTAATTCGTGAGAAAGATGCCTCTGGCATTGAAAAATACATCAGCGACATTGACGCTTACGTCAAGAGCTTGCTGTAGCAAGGTAGCCTTATACATGAACAATATGAACGTAATTATTGCCGATGACCATCCGATTGTACTGTTCGGTATTCGCAAATCACTTGAACAGATCGAGTGGGTGAATGTAGTCGGTGAATTTGAAGATTCCACAGCTCTCATTAACAACCTGCCTAAACTTGATGCGCACGTGCTCATTACCGATCTCTCCATGCCTGGAGATAAATACGGTGACGGCATTACGCTCATCAAATACATTAAACGCCACTTCCCGGACATTTCGATCATTGTTCTGACCATGAACAATAACCCGGCGATCCTGAGCGCCGTTCTGGATCTCGATATTGAAGGGATTGTACTGAAACAAGGCGCACCTACCGATCTGCCAAAAGCGCTGGCGGCGCTACAGAAAGGGAAGAAATTCACCCCTGAAAGCGTCTCACGCCTGCTCGAAAAAATCAGCGCGGGTGGCTATGGCGACAAGCGTCTTTCGCCAAAAGAGAGTGAGGTTCTGCGTCTGTTCGCTGAAGGTTTCCTGGTCACTGAAATTGCCAAGAAGCTGAACCGCAGTATTAAAACCATCAGTAGCCAGAAAAAATCCGCGATGATGAAGCTGGGTGTGGATAACGATATCGCCCTGCTGAACTATCTCTCTTCCGTAACGCTGAGCGCAACGGACAAAGATTGATCTTCGCTGTTTACGCCGGGTGGCGCTCGCGCTTACCCGGCCTACAGCCGCCGGAGAAATAAAAAAGGCCCTTTCGGGCCTTTTTTATTGTCTCGCTTTTCTTACCCGCTCCGCATACACGGATAGGGTCTGCTTCAGGACATCCAGCGTGACCGGCTTCGACAGACAGCTGTCCATCCCGGACTCCAGACAGCGCTGTTTCTCCTCTGCCAGGGCGTTGGCTGTCACCCCGACCACCGGTAGCGTCAGCCCCAGCTGTCGGATACGCTGTGTCAGACGGTAGCCGTCCATGTTAGGCATGTTCACATCGCTGAGCACAATATCAATATGGTTCTTACTTAAAACGTTCAGGGCATCCACGCCATCATTGGCCGTTTTACACTGATAGCCCAGAGAGCCAAGCTGGTCTGCGAGCAGACGACGGTTAATCGGATGATCGTCGACAACCAGAATCATCATGTCGTCGTTCACCGACGCCAGCTCATCAGGAGAGGCCAGCGCGGTCGCGCCATCGCTGTCCTCAAGCTGTACGCTGTAAATGCGCGCCAGCAGGCCCAACAGCTCGTGCGGTGTCGCCACGCTGTGCACCCACAGCCCAGGCGAACGCTCAATCGGAATACCGATATGGCGGCGGCAGAACATCACCACCCCGCGTCCCGCCCACGCCTGGTCTGGCTCAACGTCGGTGATCAGCATGTCATCCGCGTCCGGCGTCTGGCCTTCATAGCGTGAGACCCGCACGCCGCTGCTGGTCAGCATCGAGGTCAGGAAATCGTGTAAGGAGGCGTTGTGCACCGCCAGCCAGCAGTGCTTATCGCTCAGTCCGTCGACCGTGGCTTTCGCCGGATAGTGTGCCGAATAGAGCGGAATACGGATGGTGAACTGGCTGCCCATACCCGGCTCGGTATCGACGGAGATATCCCCGTCCATCATGCTGATCAGCTTCTCACAGATCGCCAGGCCCAGCCCGGTCCCCTGGAAGTTGCGCTGTACGCCCGTTCCCACCTGGAAGAACGGATCGAACAGGCGAACAACCTCTTTCGCCGGGATGCCGACCCCCGTGTCGCGCACGCGAATGGTCAGGTACTCCCCTGCCCGACAGACATGCAGCACAATACAGCCGATATCGGTGAATTTGATGGCGTTGCTCAGCAGGTTCGAAATGACCTGTTGCAGACGCATCGGATCGCCATGCAGCGTCAGCGGCACATCCGGCTCGATAAAGCAGTACAGCCCCAGCTGCTTGCGCACCACCAGCGGCAGATAGTTGGCGCTGATATGGTTCATCACCTCGCGCGGGGAGAACTCACGCGGTTCTATTTTCAGCTGCTCAGACTCAATTTTAGAGAAGTCGAGAATATCGCTGATGATTTTCAGCAGCAGGCTGGAGGAGTTGTTCATGGCCGTCACCAGCCGGTCGACCCCTTTCGGCAGCTCCTTGGTCTGGAGCAGATCGAGGTTACCGATAATGCCGTACAGCGGCGTACGCAGCTCATGGCTAACGGTCGCGAGGAACATCGACTTGGACTGACTGGCCTGTTCCGCCGCCTGCGCCATATCCTGCAATGACTCTTCCATCTTCACGCGCGCAGAAACATCCACCAGCACGCAAATCGCCACGTTTTCATTGCGGTAGCGCGAATGGACGAAGCTGATTTGCAGGTTGGTGTGGGTACTGGTCAGCACGTCCACAAAGTTAACCTGCTGACCGCAGATGATCTGCGTTAACCGCTGGCGGTCTTCATGCGTGAGCATGTTCAGGTAGTTATGGGCAAGCTCGTTACTGAGGATATTCGTCCCGTCCTGAGTACGCAGGATACAGATCCCCACTGGCGCCGAGGCGACAATCTTACGGTTAAACTGCTCGTGCTCTTCCAGACGCTGCGCATCCGCTTCCGCCGGAATAAAGATCCGCCGCTCATACATTCTCGCCAGCATAAACAGCGCTACGCCTACCGCGATGTTCAACAAAATGGCGTTAAGGATCAGGATGCGAATGCGCTCCAGCACCTTGTCCACCGGCAGCGAGTAAACGATGCTCAGCGACGACGGCGGCAAACTTTTTTTCAGCACCAGCTCGCGGAAACCGGAGGTATAGCCAAACCATGACCGCTCCTGCATCCAGCTGGGCTCCACCTTCAGGCGGTTTTCAGGCCCGGCAAGGGAAATGAGCGGGTGGGCGTTTTCATCCAGAATGGTCACCCCCATCGGCAGGCTGCCCGGCGTGAAGAAGTTTTCCATGCGGATGGTTTGTTCAATCCCCAGCAGCGCTTGCAGGCGGTTACCGAGATAAACCGGAGTCAGGGCATAGAAATAGCCGACGCCCATGCGCGACCCCTGGCTTATCCAGAAGATGTTGTTTCCACGCTCCTCCTGAGGCGCATTACGGTATTTCACGATGCGCTCGTGCAGGCTTTTCAGCGCGTCTTCGCGTTCGACGGGCATATCCCGCAGGCCGAAATCCGCTATGCAGAGGTTTTCGTTGCCAATCAGGTAGACGCGGTTCAGATCGTAGGCGGCGGAGAAGTTATCGCGCCAGTAGCGCATAAACCATGAAAGCGACTCCAGCGAGCCACGCCAGGCTTTGCCCATGGCTGAACAATCGGAGTCCGGGAAGAGCGGTTCGAAATCAGGTACTTCGGTTTTTTCATCTCGTCCACGAAGGGCCAGAATGCCGTTCTCTGCCGTCAGTCGATTTTCGGCAATATATTTAAGCTCTTTCATCACATCAGACGTGCGCTGGATATAGCGCTGGGCCTGATCCGAGCTTAAGTTAAACTCCTGACGGATCTCCGCTTCTTTCTGGTGCAGCGCGTTAACGATGTAAAACACCGAGAGCAGCGCCACCAGCAACCAGAGCAGCAGCGCAAGCGCCCGAAACAGATAGCGAGAGACTTTTAGCGTGGTACGAAAGGAAACGAGGTATTTCAAAGGGGCGAGGCTCCGCCATCGGGGAAAAAAGAATGTGGTTAAGGTAGCGGTAAACGCGGCTTGTCGCAACGTTCACTTGTCTGCTTACGCAAAACAAAAGGGCCGGAAACCGGCCCTTTATGCGTCAGGAGACGTTACTCGTCAGCGTCATCCGCTGCGTCATCATCGGTGTCCGCTTCCGGGACGATTTCGTCATCCCCTTCCGCGACGCTGCCATCGATAGAGTCGAGCTCTTCGTCATCCACCGGCTCAGCAACGCGTTGCAGACCGACGACGTTTTCATCTTCCGCAGTACGGATGAGGATAACGCCCTGGGTGTTACGACCCACCACGCTGATCTCAGACACGCGCGTACGCACCAGCGTACCGGCATCGGTGATCATCATGATCTGGTCCGCGTCGTCCACCTGCACCGCGCCCACAACGGAACCGTTGCGCTCGGTGACCTTGATGGAGATAACGCCCTGCGTGCCACGTGATTTGGTCGGGTATTCGCTTTCCGCCGTACGCTTACCGTAACCGTTCTGGGTGACGGTCAGGATTGCGCCTTCGCCACGAGGAACGATCAGGGAAACAACGGTGTCTTCACCCGCCAGCTTGATACCACGCACGCCGGTCGCCGTACGGCCCATGGCGCGAACGGCGTTCTCTTTGAAGCGCACCACTTTACCGGCCGCAGAGAAGAGCATCACTTCATCAGAACCGGACGTCAGATCCACGCCAATCAGTTCGTCGCCTTCGTTCAGGTTCACCGCGATAATCCCGGCGGAACGTGGACGGCTGAACTCGGTCAGTGCGGTTTTCTTCACGGTACCGCTCGCGGTCGCCATAAAGACGTTCACGCCCTCTTCGTACTCGCGTACCGGCAGGATGGCGGTGATACGTTCGTTCGCTTCCAGCGGCAGCAGGTTGACGATTGGACGTCCCCGCGCGCCACGGCTCGCTTCCGGCAGCTGATAGACCTTCATCCAGTACAGACGGCCCCGGCTGGAGAAGCAGAGGATCGTGTCGTGGGTGTTAGCCACCAGCAGACGGTCAATGAAGTCTTCTTCTTTAATACGTGCCGCAGATTTGCCTTTACCGCCACGACGCTGTGCTTCGTAGTCGGTCAACGGCTGATACTTCACGTAGCCCTGGTGAGACAGGGTCACTACCACGTCTTCGCGGTTGATCAGATCTTCAATGTTGATATCAGAGCTGTTGGCCGTGATTTCGGTACGACGCTCGTCGCCGAACTGATCGCGAACCAGCTCCAGCTCTTCGCGGATCACTTCCATCAGGCGCTCTGCGCTGCCCAGGATATGCAGCAGCTCGGCAATCTGCTCCAGCAGCTCTTTGTACTCGTCGAGCAGTTTTTCATGCTCAAGGCCGGTCAGTTTCTGCAAACGCAGATCCAGAATCGCCTGGGCCTGCTGTTCAGTCAGGTAGTACTGACCGTCACGCACGCCGAATTCCGGTTCCAGCCACTCAGGACGCGCGGCGTCGTCGCCGGCACGTTCCAGCATCGCCGCCACGTTGCCCAGATCCCATGGACGCGCAACCAGC
Organism: Enterobacter cloacae complex sp. P24RS; assembly: GCF_014982165.1. Lineage (NCBI taxonomy): Bacteria > Pseudomonadati > Pseudomonadota > Gammaproteobacteria > Enterobacterales > Enterobacteriaceae > Enterobacter > Enterobacter cloacae complex sp. P24RS. The sequence goes on along the minus strand of NZ_JADCKU010000008.1, from coordinate 118,730 downwards.
GAGGCTTTCGCTTCTGCCGGGGTTGGCGCACGGCGGATCAGTTCGATGATCGGGTCGATGTTCGCCAGCGCAACGGCCAGTGCTTCAAGGATATGAGCACGATCGCGCGCTTTGCGCAGTTCAAAGATGGTACGGCGAGTCACCACTTCACGGCGGTGACGCACGAACGCGCTCAGGATCTCTTTCAGGTTCATGATCTTCGGCTGACCGTGGTGCAGCGCAACCATGTTGATACCGAAGGAGACCTGAAGCTGAGTCTGGGAGTAAAGGTTGTTCAGCACAACTTCACCCACCGCGTCGCGCTTGATTTCAATCACGATGCGCATACCGTCTTTGTCAGACTCGTCACGCAGCGCGCTGATGCCTTCAACGCGTTTTTCTTTTACCAGCTCGGCGATTTTTTCAATCAGACGCGCTTTGTTCACCTGATACGGGATCTCGTGAACAATGATGGTTTCACGGCCGGTTTTGGCGTCCGCTTCCACTTCGGCGCGGGCACGGATGTAAATCTTGCCGCGACCGGTGCGGTACGCTTCTTCAATACCGCGACGACCGTTGATGATCGCCGCCGTCGGGAAGTCCGGGCCCGGGATGTGCTCCATCAGCCCTTCAATGCTGATGTCTTCATCGTCGATGTAGGCCAGGCAGCCGTTGATCACTTCCGTGATGTTGTGCGGCGGAATGTTGGTTGCCATACCGACGGCGATACCGGACGAACCGTTCACCAGCAGGTTTGGGATCTTCGTTGGCATAACGTCAGGAATTTTTTCCGTGCCGTCGTAGTTATCAACGAAATCAACCGTCTCTTTTTCCAGGTCGGCCATCAGCTCATGGGCAATCTTCGCCAGACGGATTTCCGTATAACGCATTGCCGCGGCGGAGTCGCCGTCGATAGAACCAAAGTTACCCTGACCATCTACCAGCATGTAACGCAGCGAGAACGGCTGCGCCATACGGACAATGGTGTCGTACACCGCGGAATCACCATGGGGATGGTATTTACCGATTACGTCACCAACGACACGGGCAGATTTTTTGTAGGCTTTATTCCAGTCATTGCCCAATACGTTCATGGCGTATAGTACGCGACGGTGTACCGGCTTCAGGCCATCGCGGACGTCCGGCAGCGCACGGCCAACAATGACCGACATCGCATAGTCCAGATAGGAGCTTTTCAGCTCTTCCTCGATGTTAACCGGTGTAATTTCTCTCGCAAGGTCGCTCATCTAACCGCTATCCCTCTACTGTATCCCGGATTCAAAGGTCGCAAATTATAACACAGCCGCGGTGATACAGGTAAACCTATACGCTTTATTCACAGGGATTGCCTGATATACTCATTTGTCTTGCTAAATAAGGAGTAAAAGCGCCCATGAATGCCGAAAAATCCCCGGTGGCTCACAACGTTGACCACGAAGAGATTGCCAAATTTGAAGCGGTGGCGTCCCGCTGGTGGGATCTCGAAGGTGAGTTCAAACCTCTGCATCGTATTAACCCGCTGCGTCTGGGCTATATCGCGGAGCGTTCCGGCGGTCTGTTCGGTAAAAAAGTGCTCGACGTTGGCTGCGGCGGCGGCATCCTGGCGGAAAGCATGGCGCGCGAAGGGGCCACCGTCACCGGCCTGGACATGGGCTTCGAACCCCTACAGGTTGCCCGTCTTCACGCGCTGGAGTCCGGCGTACAGGTAGAATACGTTCAGGAAACCGTGGAAGAGCACGCGGCAAACCATGCGCACCTGTACGACGTGGTGACCTGCATGGAGATGCTGGAGCACGTTCCCGACCCGCAGTCGGTGGTGAACGCCTGTGCAAAACTGGTGAAGCCGGGCGGCCAGGTCTTCTTCTCGACGATCAACCGCAACGGCAAAGCCTGGCTGATGGCCGTGGTGGGCGCGGAATATGTGCTGCGCATGGTGCCGAAAGGGACGCACGACGTGAAGAAGTTTATCAAGCCTGCCGAACTGCTGGGCTGGGTTGACCAGACATGGCTTAAGGAGCAGCACATCACCGGCCTGCACTACAACCCGCTAACGGATAAATTCAAACTTGGCCCGGGCGTGGATGTTAATTATATGTTGCATACAACCGCCAAAAACGACTAACGTCATCCGTTATTCTTATAATGATTGCGCGACATCATGTTGCGCAATTCTGACCTCCCGTTGAAGAAATCAGCACTCGATCAAATTTTGAATTTTTTTTCTGGAATATTGACATCTCTTCCAGGCCTTATGGCACGAGGACTTAGCCTTTTTTACCCTTTCACAACCTCAATTTAACGTCAAAATCAACCCTTGTACTGAAAAGAATCCTTACTAGAATACTCACCATATAGCGTTATTCTTATCGCAAAACCCCTATATGTAGTATTTATCCACAGAGTTAGTCACAAGACGGATCTGTGGATAAGCGGGGGATATTTTTTATTTCACGGACAGGTAAAAACCCACATGAATCAGAGTCTGCTGGTGACAAAGCGCGACGGTACCACCGAGCGTATCAATCTGGACAAAATCCATCGAGTTCTCGACTGGGCAGCAGAAGGACTGAACAACGTATCTATCTCCCAGGTTGAACTGCGTTCTCACATTCAGTTCTACGACGGCATCAAAACGTCTGATATCCACGAAACCATTATCAAAGCAGCGGCGGATCTGATCTCCCGCGACGCACCGGATTATCAGTACCTCGCTGCGCGTCTGGCGATTTTCCACCTGCGTAAAAAAGCCTACGGCCAGTTCGAGCCGCCGAAGCTTTACGATCACGTGGTGAAAATGGTCGAGCTGGGCAAATACGACACGCATCTGCTGGAAGACTATACGGAAGAAGAGTTCGAGCAGATGAACGGGTTTATCGATCACTGGCGCGACATGAACTTCTCCTACGCGGCGGTGAAGCAGCTCGAAGGCAAATATCTGGTTCAGAACCGTGTGACCGGTGAGATCTACGAAAGCGCCCAGTTCCTCTATATTCTGGTGGCCGCCTGCCTGTTCTCGAATTACCCGCGTGAAACCCGTCTGGATTACGTGAAGCGTTTCTACGATGCGGTATCAACGTTCAAAATTTCTCTGCCTACGCCAATCATGTCTGGCGTGCGCACCCCTACCCGTCAGTTCAGCTCCTGCGTTCTGATCGAGTGTGGTGATAGCCTGGATTCCATCAACGCCACCTCCAGCGCCATCGTAAAATACGTTTCCCAGCGTGCCGGTATCGGCATTAACGCTGGCCGTATCCGCGCGCTGGGCAGCCCGATCCGCGGCGGCGAAGCGTTCCACACCGGCTGTATTCCGTTCTACAAGCACTTCCAGACGGCAGTAAAATCCTGCTCTCAGGGCGGCGTGCGCGGGGGTGCAGCCACCCTGTTCTACCCAATGTGGCACCTGGAAGTGGAAAGCCTGCTGGTTCTGAAGAACAACCGTGGCGTGGAAGGCAACCGCGTGCGTCACATGGACTACGGCGTGCAGATCAACAAGCTGATGTACACCCGTCTGCTGAAAGGTGAAGACATCACCCTGTTCAGCCCGTCCGACGTCCCGGGCCTGTACGACGCGTTCTTCGCCGATCAGGACGAGTTCGAGCGTCTGTACACCAAATACGAAAAAGACGACAGCATTCGCAAGCAGCGCGTGAAGGCGGTAGACCTGTTCTCCCTGATGATGCAGGAACGTGCCTCTACCGGTCGTATCTACATTCAGAACGTTGACCACTGCAACACCCACAGCCCGTTTGACCCGGTCGTTGCGCCAGTACGCCAGTCTAACCTGTGCCTGGAGATCGCCCTGCCGACCAAACCGCTGGACGATGTGAACGACGAAAACGGCGAAATCGCTCTGTGTACGCTCTCCGCGTTCAACCTGGGTGCGATTAAGAGCCTGGACGAGCTGGAAGAGCTGGCCGTGCTGGCAGTTCGCGCGCTCGACGCCCTGCTGGACTACCAGGATTACCCAATCCCGGCGGCAAAACGCGGCGCAATGGGCCGTCGTACCCTGGGTATCGGCGTGATCAACTTCGCCTACTGGCTGGCGAAAAACGGCAAGCGTTACTCCGACGGCAGCGCCAACAACCTGACCCACCAGACGTTCGAAGCGATTCAGTACTACCTGATGAAAGCCTCCAACGAGCTGGCGAAAGAGCAAGGCGCGTGCCCGTGGTTCAACGAAACCACCTATGCGAAAGGCATTCTGCCGATCGACACTTACAAAAAAGACCTGGATGCGATCGTCAGCGAGCCGCTGCACCTCGACTGGGAAGGCCTGCGCGAGTCCATTAAAACGCACGGCCTGCGTAACTCCACGCTCTCTGCCCTGATGCCGTCCGAGACCTCTTCGCAGATCTCCAACGCCACCAACGGTATTGAGCCACCGCGCGGCCACGTCAGCATCAAAGCGTCGAAAGACGGCGTGCTGCGTCAGGTGGTACCGGATTACGAAACGCTGGGTAACAACTACGAGCTGCTGTGGGAAATGCCAAACAACGACGGTTACCTGCAACTGGTGGGTATCATGCAGAAGTTTATCGACCAGTCGATCTCTGCCAATACTAACTACGACCCGACGCGCTTCCCGTCAGGTAAGGTTCCGATGCAGCAACTGCTGAAAGACCTGCTCACCGCCTACAAATTTGGCGTGAAGACCCTGTACTATCACAACACCCGTGACGGTGCAGAAGACGCGCAGGACGACCTGGCCCCGTCAATTCAGGACGACGGCTGCGAAAGCGGCGCATGTAAGATCTAATGTAAATGCCGGGTGGCGCTCCGCTTACCCGGCCTACGATTTTGTTTGCCCGATTGACAAAATCTCTCACAGGACACACTCATGGCATATACCACCTTTTCACAGACGAAAAACGACCAGCTCAAAGAGCCGATGTTCTTCGGCCAGCCGGTCAACGTGGCACGCTACGATCAGCAAAAATATGACATCTTCGAAAAGCTGATTGAAAAGCAACTCTCCTTCTTCTGGCGTCCGGAAGAAGTGGACGTTTCCCGCGACCGTATCGATTTCCAGGCGCTGCCGGAACACGAAAAGCACATCTTCCTCAGCAACCTGAAATACCAGACGCTGCTGGACTCCATTCAGGGTCGTAGTCCGAACGTGGCGCTGCTGCCGCTGATTTCGATTCCTGAGCTGGAAACCTGGGTAGAAACCTGGGCGTTCTCTGAAACGATCCACTCCCGCTCTTATACCCACATCATCCGCAACATCGTGAACGATCCGGCGGTGGTGTTTGACGATATCGTTACCAACGAGCAGATCCAGAAGCGCGCCGAAGGCATTGCGCACTACTACGACGAGCTGATCGAGATGACCAGCTACTGGCATCTGCTGGGCGAAGGCACGCACACCGTGAACGGCAAAACCGTCACCGTGAACCTGCGGGCGCTGAAAAAACAGCTCTATCTGTGTCTGATGAGCGTCAACGCGCTGGAAGCAATCCGCTTCTACGTGAGCTTCGCCTGCTCCTTCGCCTTTGCCGAGCGCAAGCTGATGGAAGGCAACGCCAAAATTATCCGTCTGATCGCCCGCGATGAAGCCCTGCACCTGACCGGCACCCAGCATATGCTGAACCTGCTGCGCAGCGGAACGGACGATCCGGAGATGGCGGAAATTGCGGAAGAGTGCAAACAGGAGTGCTACGACCTGTTCGTGCAGGCCGCCCAGCAGGAGAAAGAGTGGGCAGACTACCTGTTCCGCGACGGCTCCATGATTGGCCTGAACAAAGACATTCTGTGCCAGTACGTTGAGTACATCACCAACATCCGCATGCAGGCGGTTGGCCTCGATCTGCCGTTCCAGACGCGTTCTAACCCGATCCCGTGGATTAACACCTGGCTGGTGTCCGATAACGTGCAGGTGGCGCCGCAGGAAGTGGAAGTGAGTTCGTATCTGGTCGGTCAGATTGACTCTGAAGTCAACACCGACGATCTGAGCGATTTCCAGCTCTGATGACCCGCGTAACGCTACGCCTTTCGGGTACAGAGGTGCTGTGCCAGGAAGAGCACCCTTCCCTGCTGGTGGCGCTTGAAGCGCATCAGGTGGAGGTAGAGTACCAGTGTCGTGAAGGCTATTGCGGCTCCTGCCGCTGCCGTCTGGTCGCAGGCCAGGTGGACTGGCTGACCGAACCGCTGGCCTTTATCAGTGAAGGGGAAATTTTGCCCTGCTGCTGCCGGGCAAAAGGCGATATAGAGATCGAGATGTAACAGTGTCGGGTGGCGCTACGCTTACCCGACCTACAAAACCGCAGTTCGCAGGCCGGGTAAGCCGAAGCCGCCACCCGGCAATTTTAGCGTTTATCCTTCAAAAAACTCACCGCTTTATCCGGGAAATCCGTAAACACCCCGTCCACATCCGCCTGGTTATACAGCACGTCGTAAAGCTGATTCACGTCCGTCGCATAGTCCGGCAGCTGGTCTGCACGCACGGTATACGGATGCACCTGCATGTTGCTCGCGTGCGCCTCTTTCACCATCGCCGTCAGCTTCACGTGATCCGGCGTTGAGCCTTCCGCCACCAGCATGTGGTAATCCGGCCCAATGCCGTCGGCGTACTGCGCAATCTGCTTCATCGCGCCCGGCTTAAACATCCAGTCGTAGCTGTAGTTCACCCACTTCCCGTCCGGCTGTTTTTCCTGGGTTTCGTTCCAGTCGGTATAGGCAATCAACTGCACCAGATTGAGATCCATCCCCATCTTCGGCTCCAGCTCGGTTTTGATGCGCTTCAGCTCCGCCGCATCGAAACATTGCAGGAAAACCTTATCCTGCTTGCTGGTGTAGCCGTACTTTTTCAGCACCTCCAGCGTTGTAGCGGCAATGTCTTTTCCTTCCTGATGGTGGAACCACGGCGCTTTGATTTCCGGATAGATACCGATGTTTTTCCCGGTCGAGTGGTTCAGCCCCTGAACAAACTCGATCTCCTCTTCGAAGGTGTGAATACGGAAGTCAGATTTGCCCATCGGGAAACGTCCCGGATAGACCTGCACCTTCTTGCCGTTTTCAATCTCGAAGCCCTCGGTAAACCTCAGCGAGCGGATCTCGGCCAGCGTAAAGTCGATGGCGTAATAGCGACCGTCTTTACGGGCGCGATCCGGGAAGCGTTCCGCCACGTCCGTGACGCGGTCAAGATAGTGGTCATGCAGAACGACCAGCCGGTCGTCCTTCGTCATCACCAAATCCTGCTCCAGATAATCCGCGCCCTGCGCATAGGCCATCGCCTTCGCCGGCAGCGTATGCTCCGGCAGATAACCGCTGGCGCCGCGATGGGCAATCACGATTTTATCCGCCGCCAGCGCGGAGCCGGTCATCAAACCGGCCAGCAGCAGGCCGGCTGCAAGTTGAGTGAATTTCATGACAAGGCTCCTTATTGACGACGCGCCAGCACTTCAGCGTGGTGACGTTTTTCACCGATCATCACGACGATCAACAGCAGAACCGCCAGCACGCTGCCGCCAATCATGACCATAAAGCCACCGTCCCAGCCGAAGAAGTCGACGGTGTAACCGACGATGGCACTTGCCGCCACTGAACCGCCGAGGTAGCCAAACAGACCGGTAAAGCCCGCCGCCGTGCCTGCCGCTTTCTTCGGCGCCAGCTCCAGCGCGTGCAGGCCAATCAGCATCACCGGACCGTAAATCAGGAAGCCGATAACGATCATACAGGCCATGTCTACTGATGGATTACCCGGCGGGTTCAGCCAGTAAACAACCGTCGCGATGGTCACCAGGGTCATAAAGAACACGCCCGTCGCGCCACGGTTACCTTTGAACACTTTATCCGACATCCAGCCGCAGATCAGCGTGCCGGGAATGCCCGCGTACTCATACAGGAAGTAGGCCCAGGAGGACTTATCCAGCGCGAAGTGCTTCACCTCTTTCAGGTAGGTCGGGGACCAGTCGAGGATGCCGTAGCGCAGCAGGTAAACGAAGACGTTCGCCACCGCGATGTACCACAGCAGCTTGTTTGGCAGCACGTACTTCATGAAGATCTGCTTTGCCGTCAGCTCTTCTTCGTGCTTCTCGCTGTAATCATCCGGGTAGTCGTTTTTGTACTCTTCGATTGGCGGCAGGCCGCAGGACTGCGGCGTGTCGCGCATCAGCGCAAAGGCGATAATCGCCACCAGGATCGCCCCAAAGGCTGGCATATAGAGGGCGGCATGCCAGTCGTTGAACCAGGCCATCCCCAACAGGAACAGCAGCGGCGGAAGCCCGCCGCCGACGTTATGCGCGCAGTTCCACACCGACACAATGCCACCACGCTCCTTCTGTGACCACCAGTGAACCATGGTGCGTCCGCACGGCGGCCACCCCATCCCCTGGAACCAGCCGCAGAGGAACAGCAGCACGAACATGATGGCAATGCTGGAGGTCGCCCATGGCACGAAGCCCATGAACAGCATGACCGCTGCCGCGAGGATCAGACCGGCAGGCAGGAACACGCGCGGATTCGAGCGGTCCGACACGGAACCCATAATGAATTTCGAAAAACCGTACGCGATGGAGATCCCCGACAGCGCGAACCCCAGGTCGCCGCGAGAGAAGCCCTGCTCCACCAGATACGGCATGGCGAGCGCAAAGTTTTTACGTACCAGATAGTACGCCGCATACCCGAAGAAGATCCCGAGGAAGATTTGCCAACGCAGACGGCGGTAGAGAGGATCGATCTCTGCCTCTGGCAGTCGCGCCCGGTGTGGCGCAGGTTTAAAGATACTGAGCATAACAGCCTCCGTGGCCTTTCAAATAATGACCGGGCATCTCGCGCCCGGCTACAGAGGCGGCGATGTTAAGAAATCACGGTGAATGTTACTGTGAATCAACGCACAGATTGTTACAGAAATATGACAGAATGCGCAAAAAAGCGCATGACATCACGTTTCACTTTCGAATTTCGCGCGTTTATGTTCGAAATCAAACAAACCACACGATCGCTGTGGCTAAATGCTAAAAAACGAACATAGAGGAAAGGCAATGACAATTCACGATCCACGCTTAAGCGATGTGATTATCATTGGCGGTGGCGCGACGGGTGCCGGCATCGCACGCGACTGCGCCCTGCGGGGGTTGAGCGTCACGCTTCTGGAACGCCACGATATCGCCACCGGCGCGACGGGGCGTAACCACGGCCTGCTGCACAGCGGCGCCCGCTATGCGGTCACTGACCCTGAATCCGCGCGCGAATGTATCGCTGAAAACCAGATCCTCAGGCGCATCGCCCGCCACTGCGTTGAACCCACCAACGGCCTTTTTATCACCCTTCCCGAAGACGATCTCGACTTTCAGCAAACCTTTATTACCGCCTGCACGGCGGCAGGCATTCAGGCTGAGGCGATCGATCCGGCGCAGGCGCGCCGTATTGAACCCTCGGTGAACCCGGCGTTACTTGGCGCGGTGAAGGTGCCTGACGGAACCGTTGATCCCTTCCGCCTGACCGCCGCCAATATGCTCGACGCGCGGGAACACGGGGCGCATATCCTGACCGGGCACCACGTTACCGGGCTTATTCGTGAAGGCAATACCGTGCGCGGCGTGCGCGTGTTTGATGCGCAGTACAATGAACACCGCGAGCTGTATGCCGCCGTGGTGGTTAACGCGGCGGGGATCTGGGGCCAGCACATCGCGGAATACGCCGATTTATCCATCCGCATGTTCCCGGCCAAAGGTTCGCTGCTGATCCTCGATCACCGCATCAATAACCACGTCATCAACCGCTGCCGCAAGCCGTCCGATGCCGACATTCTGGTGCCGGGCGATACCATTTCGCTCATCGGTACGACGTCAACGCACGTTGACTACAGCGACATTGACGTCAACCGGGTTACCGCCGAAGAGGTGGATATTCTGCTGCGCGAAGGGGAAAAGTTGGCCCCGGTGATGGCGCAGACCCGTATTCTGCGTGCCTACGCGGGCGTGCGTCCCCTCGTCGCCAGCGATAACGATCCGAGCGGGCGTAACGTCAGCCGCGGCATCGTGCTGCTCGATCACGCCGAACGTGACGGGATGGACGGGTTTATCACCATTACCGGCGGCAAGCTGATGACCTACCGGCTGATGGCGCAGTGGGCCACGGATGCCGTCTGCCGTAAGCTCGGCAATACCACGCCGTGCGTGACGGCGGAGCGGGCCCTGCCCGGCTCGCAGCACTCGACAGAAAAAACGCTGCATAAAATCATCTCGCTCCCCGCACCGCTTCGCGGCTCGGCGATTTACCGCCACGGCGACCGCACTCCGACCTGGCTTGGCGAAGGGCGACTCAGCCGAAGCCTGGTGTGCGAATGCGAAGCCGTGACCGCAGGCGAAGTGCAATATGCCGTGGAAAACCTGACGGTGAACAGCCTGCTTGATTTACGCCGCCGCACGCGCGTCGGGATGGGCACCTGTCAGGGGGAGCTGTGCGCCTGCCGTGCCGCCGGGCTGCTGCAACGTTTTCACGCCACCACGTCAACCCAGTCGCTTGCCCAGCTCAGCGATTTTTTAAACGAGCGCTGGAAAGGCATTCAGCCCGTCGCCTGGGGCGATGCCCTGCGCGAAAGCGAGTTTACCCGCTGGGTCTATCAGGGGCTTTGCGGTCTGGAGAAGGAGCACCCCCATGAAATTTGATACCGTGATTGTCGGCGGCGGGCTGGCGGGCCTGCTGTGCGGCCTTAAGCTGACGCAGCGCGGTCTGCGCTGCGCCATTGTGACTCGTGGTCAGAGCGCCCTGCACTTCTCCTCCGGATCGCTGGATTTACTGGGCGCGCTGTCGTTCGAAGATCTGCCGCCTGAACATCCCTACCGGCTGACGGGCGCAGAGAATATGGCCCGCTTTGCCTGTGAAACCGAATATCTGCTCACCACCTGCGGCGCACGCATGCAGGGTGACGCGGAGCTTAACCATCAGCGCGTCACGCCGCTCGGCACCCTGCGCGCCGCCTGGCTTAGCCCGGAAGAGGTGCCTGTCGCCCCCATCACTGCGGAACGCGTGCTGGTGGTGGGGATCAGCGGATTCCTCGACTTTCAGCCGCATCTGGCCGCCGCGTCTCTCAGGCAGCAGGGAATTCAGACAGATACCGCGGAGATTGACCTCCCTGAACTCGACGTGCTGCGCGAAAATCCCAGCGAGTTTCGGGCGGTGAACATTGCCCGCCTGCTGGATAATGAACGTTACTGGCCGCAGCTGTACGCGGCGCTTCGACCGCTCGGCGAGACCTGCGACGCCCTGTTTATGCCCGCCTGCTTTGGCTTAACGGATAATCGTCTCTGGCGCTGGCTCTCGGCGCGCCTGCCCTGTACGCTCGGTTTACTGCCGACGCTCCCCCCTTCCGTACCCGGCATCCGTCTGCATACCCAGCTTCAGCGTCAGTTTGTCGCCCAGGGTGGCGTCTGGATGGCGGGCGACGAGGTGAAAAAAATCACCCTGGCAGAAGGCGCGGCAAGCGAAATCTGGACCCGCAACCACGGCGATATCCCGCTTCGCGCACGCTATACGGTGCTGGCAAGCGGCAGCTTCTTCAGTAACGGTCTGCTGAGCAGTCGGGAGGGCGTGCGTGAGGCGATCCTCGGGCTGGACGTCCGGCAAAGCGCCTCCCGCGCGGACTGGTATCAGAGCGATTTTTTCACTCCGCAGCCCTGGCAGCAGTTCGGGGTGATTGTCGACGCCCAACTGCGCCCGCGGCTGGACGGGCAACCGGTTGAAAACCTGTACGCCATCGGTTCGGTTCTGGGCGGGTACGATCCCGTGGCGCAGGGCTGCGGCGGCGGCGTCTGCGCCGTCACCGCGCTGCACGTTGCGGAGCAGATTATTCAGCGCAGGGAGGCAGCACAATGAACGACACCCGGTTTGAAAACTGCATCAAATGCACGGTCTGTACCACGGTTTGCCCGGTCAGTGGCGTCGATCCGCGCTATCCCGGCCCGAAGCAGGCCGGTCCCGACGGAGAACGTCTGCGCCTGAAGGACGGAGCGCTTTACGACGAGGCGCTGAAATACTGTATCAACTGCAAGCGCTGCGAAGTTGCCTGCCCGTCGGACGTGAAAATTGGCGATATCATCCAGCGCGCCCGCGCGCGCTACAGCACGCAGAAACCGACGCTGCGTGACGCGATACTGAGCCATACCGATCTGATGGGCAGCATCTCCACGCCTTTCGCACCGGTCGTCAATGCCGCCACCGCCCTGAAGCCGGTGCGCAGGCTGCTGGATGCAACGCTCAAAATCGACCATCACCGCAGCCTGCCGAAATATTCTCACGGCACCTTCCGCGGCTGGTATAAATCCGTGGCGGCAGAACAGGCGCGGTTCGCCGAGCAGGTCGCCTTCTTCCACGGCTGCTACGTGAACTACAACCATCCGCAGCTGGGGAAAGACCTGCTGAAAGTGCTGAACGCCATGGGAACGGGCGTTCAGCTGCTGAGCAAAGAGAAGTGCTGCGGCGTTCCGCTGATTGCCAACGGTTTTACCGACAAAGCGCGCAGGCAGGCGAAAAGCAACGTCACCGCTTTACGTGAAGCGATCGTCGACAAAGGCATACCAGTACTGGCAACTTCGTCAACCTGCACCTTCACGTTGCGCGATGAATATCCGCATCTGCTGGATGTGGATAACACCGGCCTGCGCGAGCACATCGAGCTGGCGACCCGTTTTCTCTGGCGCAAACTGGACGGCGGGCAGACGTTACCGCTGGGCAAATTGCCGCTGAAAGTGGTGTATCACACGCCATGTCATATGGAAAAGATGGGCTGGTCGCTCTATACGCTTGAGCTGCTGCGGCTGATCCCGGGGCTGGAGCTGACGGTGCTGGATTCACGCTGCTGCGGCATCGCAGGCACCTACGGCTTCAAGCGCGAAAACTACCCAACGTCACAGGCAATTGGCGCGCCGCTGTTCCGGCAAATTGAAGAGAGCGGCGCGGATATCGTCGTGACCGACTGTGAAACCTGTAAATGGCAGATTGAGATGTCCACCAGCAAACGCTGCGAACATCCTATTACCCTGCTGGCAAACGCGCTGGCGTAACCGTTGCCGGGGCCACCGCCCCGGCAGATTCTCACCCCACGAACAGCGACTCGACGACGTTGATCCAGCCGTGCTCGCTGGCGACCTCTTTGCCGTTCAGCCAGCGGCGCAGCATGTTCAGGGCCATCATCGCGCACACCTCCTGACGCACGGCCAGACTGTGGCGGGTAATACTCATCTTCACCCGCAGGGCGTGCGTTCCTTCCGGGGTTGCCAGGGCGAAGTTGAGATGCTCCTCATCCAGCCCGCCAACGAACAGCGCCAGCCCCGCGAAATGCTTCACTCTGCGCTCGGACGCCCAGCGCGCGGTCTGCGCGAGCGTCTCCTGCTGGAACGGCACCACTTCGCTGGCCAGCAGCGGCGCACCCGCCCGGGTCAGCTGGAGCGCCAGCAGCCCGCCGGTAAACTGCTCGCTTAGCGTCACGCTCAGCTGACGAGACTGCAAATGGCGGGCGATCTGCGCCGGCAGCCCTTCCGTGCCTTCGAAAATCAGGCTTTCCCCGGCGACGCGCTGCACTTCGGGCCACAGCGCCAGCATGGCGGCTTTCTCAGACGCCGGTCCGGTCAGCTTCAGTTCAATAATCGGCATGGAGGAGCGATAGCCCATCGACACGCCGGGAGGCAATTGCAGATGATCGAGGCTCTGGGCCAGATCGCTCTCCGAGCGGCCAAACGTGGTCAGACGCAGGCACAGCGGCGGTTCCGGCAGGGTAAAACGGTCGCGCAGGCGCGGCAGGATCTGCTGCTCGACCATCACCTTAAATTCCGACGGCACGCCCGGGGTGAAGAACATCAGGCAGCGGTTCAGCTGAACGGCAAACCCGCAGGCGGTGCCGACCGGGTTATCAATCAGCTCCGCGCTGGCGGGGATCTCGGCCTGCTTGCGGTTGCTGGGGGCCATCACGCGGCCACGATCGGAGAAGAAACGCTCCATCTGCGTCAGCCACGCGTCGTGGAGAACCAGGCCTTCGCCTTTGGCGGTGGCGGCAGCCAGCGCGCTGAGATCGTCACTGGTCGGTCCCAGCCCGCCGTTCACAATCAGCACGTCGCAGCGTTCGCTGCGCTCGCGCAGAACGTTGACCAGCGACTCAAGATTGTCACCCACGGTGTTGCGGCGCGTTAACGGTAATCCTTGCTCAAAGAAGAGATCGGCGAGCCAGGCGGCATTGGTATCAATGATTTGCCCATGCAGCACTTCGTCGCCAGTGGATAACATTTCCACGTTTATCATTGTGTTCTCCCATTTCAATGGTCAAAACACTATAGCGCAATCGAAGACCGGGGGAAGAGAGAAACTGGCGCGACAGAACGCCGCGCCGAGAGGATCAGAAACCTGCGCTAACGCCAACGTACGGGCCGTCTGCCAGGGCATTGTCGCGGTTGCCGTCTTTACCGGCCAGGTTCAGATAGCGATAGCCCGCTTCGATGGTGATCGGACGCATGATGGTCCAGCGCGCGCCGGCGTTAGCTTCCTGATAGCTGTCGATACCGCTGGAGAGGGAATCCGGAGAGTAGTAGTACTCACCGAACAGGCCAAAGCTGTCGCCAATTTTCCACTGCAAGCCGCCGCCCACTGCCGCCGCGTAACCTTCGTCACCGTCGTTCGGGTTGGTGTAGATCCCTTTACCGCCGACGGTCGCCAGGAACGGGCCCAGAGGAACGTTGAAGCCGAGACCCAGGCTTGCCGCATCGCCGTCGTCGTCGTTATGCGTCCAGCCGCCGGTCATTGCCAGCCCTGCGCTGTCCGCGCCAAGACCGAAGCCCAGGTGGGTATAGTCCTCGCCCGCCGAGCCGTTGAAGGAAATAGCGTTGGCCGCCGCCGATACACACATCAGGCCTAAGCCCATTAATGCCACTTTTTTCATTGTCGTGATCCCGCACAATTTATTCAGAGATGTCCAAAAACCGCGAGATTTTAACCTGACTTTCAGGGGGATCAATGGACTCTGCGTGCGTCGGGCAATTAGTTTGTAACGATTTGATAATATCGACATTTACATCATCAACAAAAAGCGCATTTTCACGCACAGCCCGCCCAGATTTTGACTGGGCATCAGCTGGAGATGGCTGCGGTGAAGACGGGCAATATCGTTGGCCAGCGCCAGACCAATGCCGGACCCGGCGGCATCGCCCACGTTATCCAGCCGATGAAACGGCAGCATGGCCTGGGAGATCTGATCTTCGGCAATCCCCGGTCCGCTGTCCTCCACGCTCAGCTCAACGGCATCGTTATCTGTGCGCAGGTACACCGTGACGATGCCCTGCTCCGGCGTGTATTTGATCGCGTTCTCCAGCAGGTTGGCGCAGAGTTCGCCCAGCAGCACGTCATCTCCCTCAATCATCACCGGCTGCTGTACGCCGTCATAACCGAGGTCAATAGCCTTGCTGCGCGCCTGCGCCAGCCGGGAAAAGCAGCTGTTTTGCACCACCTGAACCAGATCGACAGGGGCAAACTGTCGCTCACCCTGCTCTTTTCGCTTCACCGCTGAAAGCTGTAGCAGCCTCTCGGTCAGCACGATGGTGTTATCCAGCGTCACGTTCATTGCCCGTAAACTTTCCTGCCACAGCGCCGGATCGTTACGCGTCAGGGCAACGGACACCTGGGTTTTCAGCACCGCCAGCGGCGTTTTGAGCTGGTGTGAGGCATCGGCATTGAAGCGCGCCTGCCGCGAAAGTACGCCGCGCAACCTGTCGATATAGCGGTTAAATGCCACAATCAGCAGCCGCGTTTCCGACCAGGGCAACAGCTCCGGCAGCGGAGCCAGCAGCCCGGGCTCGCGGCGCACCATCAGCGAGGAGAGCTGGCGCATCGGGCGCAGCACGCGGCGAAGCAGCCAGGCGGTTAAAATCAGCGTCAGCAGCACCAGTAGCCCCTGCGACACGAGCGAGGAAAACAGCAGCTGAGTGGCGAGATAGCGCCGCGACTGCAAGGTTTCGGCAACGTATATCTCCGCCATGCCGAACACGCTGTCTTCGTTAACCGGCTGGAGCAGCTTCGCCACGCGGATCGCCTGCCCGCGATACTCGGTATGATAAAACCAGGCCAGCGCAGGATAGTGGGTGGTGCGCGACGTGGAGGGTGGCATATTTGGCAGATCGTCATAGCCGGAGATCGTCCGCCCGTCAGGATCAACGACCTTGTAATAGAGGCGATCGTTCATGTTCAGCTCAAAGCTGTCGAGCACCACCCAGGGCACGTTTACCTGGAGCTTGCCGTTGTGCACCACCAGCCGCTCTGACACCGTGCGCGCCGAGGATAACAGCGTGCGGTCATAGGCCTGCGTTGCCGCCTGTAGCGCGCTAACGTAGCTGTTAAAGGCCGACAGCCCCCATAACAGCAGCAGCGGCAAACCCAGAAAGAGCAAAAGTTGCAGATAAAGCGACTGCGGCTTAACCCACTTCATCGCCGCACTCCAGCACGTAGCCCAGCCCACGAAGCGTGGTGATCCGCACGCCGCTGCCGGTCAGCTTCTTGCGCAGGCGGTGAATATAGAGATCGATGCTCTCGGGGCTAACGTCGTCGTTCAGGCTGAACACCTGGTCGAAGAGCTGCTGTCGGGAAACGGGACGGGTCCGGCGGTGCATCAGCACCTTCAGCAGAGAGAGTTCGCGCGGCGTGAGGGAAAGGGGTTCATCGCGCAGCAGAAAAAAGCCTTCATCATCGTACTCCAGCTCCCCCAGCCGCTGCCGCTCCTGGGTTCGCCCTTCACTGCGGCGCAGCAGCGCGCGCAGGCGGGCATCGAGTTCTTCCAGCTCGAACGGCTTCGGCAGATAGTCATCCGCCCCGGCATTCAGCCCTTTCACCCTGTCCGCCACGTTGCTGCGGGCGGTAAGAAACAGCACGGGAAGCGTCTGCCCGCGCTTTCTCAGGCGATGCACCACCTCCAGCCCGTCGAAGCCGGGCATGCCGATATCAAGAATGGCGACGGCATAGTTTTCCCCCTGCAAAAGGTGGTCGGCCGCCCGCCCGTCGTTGACGCAATCCACGGCAAATCCGTTCTGTACCAGCGCTTTCTCCAGCCAGTGAGCCAGCTCACGATTATCTTCCGCCAGTAAGAGACGCATATCACATCCTGTAAAGTTGGTGTCGCAGTGAAAGGGAAATGAAAGGTTATTGTTTTAACAATCACGCAACGGAACCGCTACAAGGTGGTTCACATAATCAGAAAAAAGACACCCGTACTCGTACTCCCGGTTCTCCGGCGTGAGGATAAACGATGAAAAAACAATTACTTTCTGCTGTTGCTGCAAGCGTATTGCTGTTGAGTGCCTCTGTCGTCCAGGCGCAGGAAGCGCCGTCCCGCACCGAATGTATCGCCCCGGCCAAACCCGGCGGCGGCTTCGACCTGACCTGCAAGCTGATTCAGGTCAGCCTGCTGGAGACGAAGGCCATCGAAAAACCGATGCGTGTCACCTACATGCCCGGCGGCGTGGGCGCGGTAGCCTATAACGCCATTGTTGCGCAGCGCCCTGCCGAACCCGGTACCGTCGTGGCCTTCTCCGGCGGCTCGCTGCTGAACCTGTCGCAGGGGAAATTTGGTCGTTATGACGTGGATGATGTGCGCTGGCTCGCCACCGTGGGCACCGATTACGGGATGATCGCCGTTCGCGCCGACTCTCCCTGGAAGTCCCTGAAAGATTTGCTGACCGCCATGGAAAAAGATCCGAACAGCGTGGTGATTGGCGCGGGCGCGTCTATCGGCAGCCAGGACTGGATGAAAGCCGCGCTGCTCGCGCAGCAGGCCAAAGTGGATCCGCACAAGATGCGCTACGTGGCCTTTGAAGGCGGCGGCGAGCCGGTGACGGCGCTGATGGGCAATCACGTGCAGGCGGTTTCGGGCGATCTCAGCGAGATGGTGCCCTACCTGAGCGGAGATAAAATCCGCGTGCTGGCGGTCTTCTCGGAAAACCGTCTGCCGGGCCAGCTGGCGGACGTCCCAACCGCCAAAGAGCAGGGTTATAACCTGGTCTGGCCGATCATCCGCGGCTTCTTTGTCGGGCCAAAAGTGACCGACGCCGAGTACCAGTGGTGGGTGGATACCTTCACAAAACTCCAGCAAACCGACGAGTTCAAAAAACAGCGCGATCTGCGCGGACTGTTTGAGTTCAACCTGAACGGCAAGCAGCTGGACGAGTACGTGAAAAAACAGGTGAATGACTACCGCGAACAGGCGAAAGCCTTTGGCCTGGCGAAATAACCGGAGGCGCTATGAGCGATCGCATTTTTGCCGGGATATGGCTGCTGCTCTGCATTGGCGGGCTGTTCGTCGCCTGGCAGATCCACAGCGAATACAGCTATGAACCCGTCGGGCCACGCCCCTTCCCCGTCGGCATTGTCGGCCTGATGCTGCTCTGCTCGGTGGCGCTACTGCTGCGCCATCCGGACACCGTAGAGTGGCCGCCACGTCGCACCCTGCAACGTCTGCTGGTGATGGTGATTGTCCTGCTGATGTACGCGTGGGGCTTTGAGTGGCTCGGCTTCCCGATTGCCACTGCCCTGCTGACGATGGTGATTGGCATGCTGTTTAACGCCTCGCTGCCCGCGGCGGGGATCTCCGGGGTCGTACTGGGCATTTTGCTCTGGTACGCCTTCGACCGCCTGCTGGACGTGACGCTGCCGCTTGGCGCATGGTTTAACTAACGGAGCACGCTATGGATACCTGGATCTATCTCTCTCAGGGGTTCGCGGTAGCGATGACCCCGGAAAATCTGGTGATCGCCCTGATCGGCTGCTTCGTCGGGACCATCGTCGGCCTGCTGCCGGGCCTTGGCCCGATCAACGGCGTGGCGATTTTACTGCCGCTGGCCTTTGCCCTGCACCTGCCTGCGGAGTCGGCGCTGATCCTGCTGGCGACGGTGTACATCGGCTGCGAGTACGGCGGGCGAATTTCGTCGATACTGCTTAACGTGCCCGGCGATGCCGCCGCCATTATGACCGCGCTGGACGGCTACCCGATGGCGCAGCAGGGACGCGGCGGCGTGGCACTCTCAATTTCCGCCGTCAGCTCGTTCTTTGGCTCCCTGATCGCCATTGGCGGCATCATTTTGTTCGCGCCGGCGCTGGCCCAGTGGTCGCTGGCGTTTGGTCCTGCCGAGTATTTCGCGCTGATGGTGTTCGCCATTGCCTGCCTTGGCAGCATGATGGCGCAGAACCCGCTGAAGTCGTTTTTATCTGCGCTGATTGGCCTGGGGTTAGCCACCGTCGGCGTGGATGCCAACACCGGGGTTTACCGCTTTACCTTCGACAGCGTTCACCTCTCCGACGGCGTGCAGTTTATCGTCGTGGTGATTGGTCTGTTCTCCGTCTCAGAAATCTTGCTGATGCTGGAGCATACCAGCAGCGGGCAGACGCTGGTGCGTAAAACCGGACGTATGCTGTTCAATGCCAAAGAGGGGGCGCAGTGCGTGGGTGCCACCCTGCGGTCGTCGGTGATCGGTTTCTTCGTCGGCATTCTGCCCGGCGCCGGGGCAACCATCGCCAGCGCCATCACCTACATGACCGAGAAGAAGCTGAGCGGTAACAGCGACGGCTTCGGCAAAGGCGATATTCGCGGCGTGGCGGCGCCGGAGGCGGCCAATAACGCTTCGGCCTGCGGTTCGTTCATCCCGATGCTGACCCTCGGCGTGCCGGGTTCAGGCACCACGGCAGTGATGATGGGCGCGCTGACGCTCTATAACATCACCCCGGGGCCGGCGATGTTCACCGAGCAGCCGGATATCGTCTGGGGCCTGATTGCGGCGCTGCTGATCGCCAACGTGATGCTGCTGGTGATGAACATCCCGCTGATCGGCCTGTTTACGCGCATGCTGACCATTCCCCTGTGGTTCCTGGTTCCTGCCATCGCCGCCGTCTCTGCGGTTGGGGTGTACGCGGTGCACAGCACCACCTTCGACCTGGTATTGATGGTGCTGCTGGGGATCCTGGGCTACATCTTGCGCAAGATGCACTTCCCGATGTCACCGCTGATTTTAGGGTTTGTGTTGGGGGAAATGCTGGAGCAGAACCTGCGCCGCGCGCTCTCCATCAGCAACGGCAACATGGCGATCCTGTGGGAGAGCAGCGTGACGAAGATCCTGCTGGCAATGGCGATTATGGTGATTGTCGTGCCGCCGGTGCTGCGCTGGGTCCGTCGTCGCCAGCACAAACCGCAGCCGGATATCGGCTGATTAGCCCCTCAACAGGGCATTGACCCACTGCCTTAACGCCTGGCGGGAGATTTTAATCCCGCCATTTTTCAGTTCTGACGGCAGCGCCAGCCAGTGCACCGGCTGCTCAAAGCGCGCCAGCCTGCCCTGAACCCACTCTGGCAACAGCGTGATATCCGTGCCCGGCTTACATTCCACTACCGCCACCGGTCGCTGCCCGTACTCGGCATCGTCCAGCGGAACGACAAACGCCTGGCTTACCTGCGGATGCGTAACGATGACGCGCTCCAGCGCTTCCGGCTGGATCCCTTCTCCGCCGCTGAAAAAGAGATTGTCCATGCGGCCCAGAACGGCCAGGCGGCCGTTATGCCACTCACCGCGATCGCGGGTGGCGAACCAGCCCAGCTCGTTGACCAGCGGCAGTAAGGCGCCGTCCCGCCAGTAGCCCGCCGCCATGCTTTCTGCCCGGATCCAGATTTCACCGTTTACCACCTGCACCTCTCTGCCCGGCAACGCGCGGCCCACGTCCGGCGCACCGTCGGCCTCTTTGGCACAGACGGTGGAGGCGAACTCGGTCAGGCCATAGCCGCAGTAGGTCCGAATGCCCTGCTCGCGCGCCTGTTCGGTCAGCTCAACGGGGATTTCCGCCCCCCCGAGCAGCACGGCCTTCAGCGCGACGGGATGGTGTGAATTGAGCAGCCGCCACAGCTGCGTCGGTACCAGCGAGGCGTGGGTGCAGCCCTGGAGCGCCTGCTCCAGGGGCTGTTTTTCGCGCACGGTGAGGCGGCCTCCGCCCTGCAACCAGCGCCACAGAATCCCCTGACCGGAAACGTGAAACAGCGGCAGGGACAGCAGCCAGTCGTCATCACCGCCGTAAGGCATCAGGGACAACACGCCTCGAGCGCTGGCAAGGTGGGCAGCACAGGTATGCACCGCCGCTTTTGGCAGGCCGGTGGAGCCGGAGGTGAGCGTCATTGAGGCCAGACGTTCAGCCCGCCACGCCACGCTGGCAAGCTCCTCGCCCTCTCTCAACGCCAGCGCGGGCAGACCGTCATACTCACCGTTAAGCACCAGCGCAAAGCGCAGCGTCATCTGCGGCAGGAGAACGTCCAGCAGCGGGCGGGGAAGCTGAGGGTTTACCGGCAAAATGCGGGCGCCGCACTGAAGCAGGGCCAGCCAGGCCAGCAGCGTGCGCGGATGGTTGTGGGCGAGGAGCATGACGCCGTCGCCCTCCCTGACGCCCTGAGCCTGAAAACCGGCGGCCAGACGATCGATACGCTCGCACAGCTGAGACCAGTTGTGCGTGACTTCGTCTAAACGCAGCGCGGGTTTATCACCACTCCGGGCGCGCCAGTGCCGCCACGGCCAGTCGTTAAAGCTCATCGCAACGGCTCCAGCGCCCCGACGTCAAGGCACGGTAAGGTGCTGTCCGGCCACGGGCGAAGCAGCTGCGCCTGCATCAGGCTCAGCGTATCAAGGCCGGGTACAGTCTCTGGCGTTAACCAGGCGGCAATGCGCGCCAGCTGCGTCAGCCCGAGGCTCGATTCTATGGACGAGCTGATCACCGCCGTCATCCCCAGCGCATGGGCCGCTGCAACCTGCTCGCGCACCTTGTCGAGGCTGCCGGTCAGCGTTGGCTTAATCACCACGGCGCTGACGCCCGGCTCGGCGGCAAACGCGAAATCGGCTTCGCGCAGGCTCTCATCCCAGGCGATAGCAATGCCGGTTTCCCGGGCAAAGGGGCGGGACTCGTCGCGGGTTTTGCACGGCTCTTCGAGAAACGCGATGCGGCTGCGGTACGCCGGGTTGACGTACTTCGCAAACTGCTGCGCCTTCAGCGGCGTCCAGGCGCGGTTGGCGTCCAGGCGCAGGTGTAGATCGGGAATGGCTTCCAGCAGCAGGTTGACGACCATCCCGTCGCGCACCGCTTCGTACAGGCCAACCTTAATTTTCGCCACCTTCTCGCCCGGCATCGCGGAGAGCAGCGCGAAGAGTTCATCCGGATCGCCGGTACAGAGCGGCGCGGCGCGATAGTTCGCCGCGTCCGGCAAACTGCCGTCCAGCTCTGCCAGCGCACAGCTGATGCCGAACGCGGCGGAAGGAACGTCCGGCAGTGCCGGAGCCACCCCCTCGCGCCATTGGTGCGTCCAGGCCATCAGCGCCGCCTGCGCCTCGTCCAGCGTTTCCAGGCTAAAACCCGGAAGCGGGGCGATTTCGCCCCACCCTTCCCGCTCGCCCTGCCGGAGGTGCACAAAAAGTCCGTCACGGGTTTTTAACCGCCGTTCACGCAGCACCACGCCCGCGTCCATCGGTATCTGCCAGCGGTAAACCTGCGCGCGACGCATTACGGGTTCCGTTTGTATTTGCTGAAGTCTGGCTGGCGTTTTTCGTTGAACGCGTTGCGCCCTTCCTGACCCTCTTCGGTCATGTAGAACAGCATGGTGGCGTTACCCGCCAGCTCCTGAAGACCTGCCTGACCGTCACAGTCCGCGTTCAGGGCCGCCTTCAGGCAGCGCAGCGCCATTGGGCTGTTTTGCAGCATTTCGCGACACCAGCGCACGGTCTCTTTTTCGAGATCGGCGATCGGCACCACGGTGTTAACCAGCCCCATATCCAGCGCTTCCTGTGCATTGTACTGACGGCACAGGAACCAGATTTCGCGGGCTTTTTTCTGCCCGACGATGCGCGCCATGTAGGAAGCGCCCCAGCCGCCGTCAAAAGAGCCCACTTTCGGGCCGGTCTGGCCGAAGATGGCATTTTCCGCCGCGATAGTCAGGTCACACATCATGTGCAGTACGTGACCGCCACCGATGGAGTACCCTGCCACCATCGCCACGACCGGTTTCGGACAGGTGCGGATCTGGCGCTGGAAATCCAGCACGTTCAGGTGGTGCGTGCCCGCATCATCCTGGTATCCGCCGTAGTCGCCACGCACTTTCTGATCGCCGCCGGAGCAGAAGGCTTTCTCGCCTTCACCGGTCAGAACGATAACGCCGATATTGTCGTCGTAGCGGGCATCCGCCAGCGCCTGGATCATCTCTTTGACGGTCAGTGGACGAAACGCGTTGCGCACCTGCGGACGGTTGATGGTGATTTTGGCGATACCGTCGGCGGATTTGTGGTAACGAATGTCGGTGTAGCCTTCGGAGCAGTCCTGCCATTCAACCGGCGCGTAGAGCATGTTTTCATCAGGATAGATCATAGCGTGTCCTTTGTTCGATGACGCAGTATCTGAGCCAGACTCGCGGCAACCGCATCCGGGTTCTCCCGGTGGGCGTTGTGTCCGGCATGGGGGATAGCATGGCGCGTGGCGTTGAGTTCAGCGGCAAGGGCTTTGAACTTCTCATCACGTTCGCCATAGAGAAAGTAAAAAGGAAAATCACGCGCGGTGAGCGCGGGACGTAAATCAGGCTGAACGGCAAGCGAGGTGGCTTCCAGCATATCAGCCAGCCTCGGGCCGTTGTTCCGGCTGCGCAGCGCGATCACCGCCTTGCGCTGTTCCTCCGTAAGGGAGGCAAAGACCGGCTGTTGATACCAGTCGGCAAAGACAGCTTCCAGCGGCTCGCTGCGAAAACGTGACGCCCAGCGTCGGTCAGCGATCAGCCGCGCCTGACGCGCATCGGTATCTTGCAGGCCCGGGTGTCCACCTTCCACAATCACCCCGTCTAACCCCGCAGGGTGCTGGCAGGCATGAAACATCGCAATGCGGCCGCCGAGGGAGTACCCCACCAGCCAGTATTTTAGTATGTTGTAACTAATAACAGTGTGCGTGAGCAGCTCGCTCATCTCTGCAAACCCCGCCACGCCCGTCTCCGCGGAATCACCGTGTCCGGGCAGGTCAAGGTAGAGCCGGGGATAGTCATCCAGCGACGCCCCAACGGTCTGCCACTCGTGACAGTCACCGGAAAAGCCGTGCAGGAAAACCAGCCAGGGGTAGCCTGGTTTTCCGCGCTGAGTGACGCCTGCGAGGATCACAGGTGGCTCACCTGCGCCAGCAGATGTTGCAGCTTCTGCGCGCCGTCCGAATCGTTAACCACCAGCTCAATCAGCGTTGCGCCGGGCTGTCGCCAGGCGGCGTTCAGCGCCGTTTCCAGCGCGTCCCAGCTTTCCGGGCGATGGTACTTAAGGCTGAACATGGCGGCGGCGTGTTCGAACTGCACGTTTTGCGGCATCAGATAGAAGCGCTCGCGTTCGCTTTGCGGAGTGGGCAGCAGGGAGAAAATCTGCCCGCCGTTGTTGTTAACGACAATCAACACGAAAGGAGCCGACGCCTGACGCAGGAGCGCCAGCGCGTTGAGATCGTAGAGGGCTGAGAGATCGCCCACTATCGCCAGCGTGGATTTCGCGCTGGCCCGCTGTACGCCCGCCGCGGTGGAGATCAGACCATCAATGCCGCTCGCCCCCCGGTTGCTGTACACCGGGTAACCTGCGGGCAGCTTCGAGAAGGCGTCAATCAGGCGCACCACCAGGCTGTTGCCGACAAAAAGTTGCCCCTGCTCGGGAAGGTATTTGCGGATACGGTGCGCCAGACCGGCTTCACTGAACGCCTCGCACTGCGCTTTGGTGAGCTCCCACGCCTGACGCGAAAGTTCGGGGATCTCAACCGCCCAGGGCTTACGTTTTTCTGCCGGATGAAGCTCCAGCCAGCGCTCAACGTCGCTGACCAGCCTGCGACCGCGGTGGTGCGCCGGGTCAAGGCGTCCTTCGAGCGGATCCACCAGCCAGTACTCTTCCGGCGTGCAGGTGGCCTGCCACTGGAGCAGGCGCTTGCCCGTCAGGCTCGATCCCAGCTGGACGACAATCTGCGCCTGCGCAAGCTCGGTGACCGCCTTCGCGTTCCCCAGCCAGAGGTCCGCGCAGGGCAGCGGCTGGCCCGTCTGGGAAAGCACGTCGCCAATCAGCGGCCAGCCAAGCGTGTGTGCCCACTCCGCCGCCAGCCTGCCTTCCGCCGCGCTCATCCGCCCGGCAATGACCACGCCGCGCTTCTGACGCCAGAAGAACCAGTCGCGCTGTTTCGCGCTTTCCAGATGC
Source organism: Enterobacter cloacae complex sp. P24RS (assembly GCF_014982165.1). Classification (NCBI taxonomy): domain Bacteria; kingdom Pseudomonadati; phylum Pseudomonadota; class Gammaproteobacteria; order Enterobacterales; family Enterobacteriaceae; genus Enterobacter; species Enterobacter cloacae complex sp. P24RS. The sequence continues at coordinate 93,570 of NZ_JADCKU010000008.1, read as the reverse complement.
GTCTGCTCGCGCAGCCACGGTTTTTCGCTTTCCCACCAGTCGCCGAGCTGCTGCTGCCAGGCGAGGCCGGTATCGTTCATTTCGCCGTACAGCGGCTCGGCAAACGGACAGTTGATGTGCAGCCCGCCGCTGCGCAGCGCGTTCATGGCGTGGTCGAGGGTGGAGACCAGCCAGCTGGCAGGAATATCCTGCGTGGGGCGCGGCAGTGAAACCGTTCGTGACGGATGCGAGGCAAACATGCCGGGCTGACGAATCGCCTGGTTAGCGCCGCAGTCAATAAGTTCAGGGGGACGATCGGCGGTGAGTAAAATCAGCTTTTCGCCGGTTAACCCCGCTTCAATCAGCGCCGGATAGAGGTTCGCCACCGCCGTGCCGGAGGTGACTATCACCGCCACGGGCGCTTTGCTGACTTTCGCCAGGCCGAGCGCCAGATGACCGAGCCCACGCTCGTCAAAATGGGTGTGATGAATAAAAGCCCGGTTTTCCGCCGCAGCAAGGGTGAGCGGCGTGGAGCGAGAGCCCGGGGCAATACACACGTGCCTGACGCCATGCCGGGTCAGGGCTTCAAGGATCACCGTCGCCCAGCGTCGGTTAAAAGAACTTACTGACATGAGATTGTCCAGTATCAAGAATGCGACACAGTATAAATAATAGAAAAAGTCAGAATTTTGATATGAATCGGGATTGCACGAATCAGTATTAATCCTTCAGGAGAAGGGAACGCAGCCCGGCGGCTTTGTTTTCGATCTCCTGCCACTCCTGTTCCGGATCGGAGCCGCTGACGATGCCCGCCCCCGCATAAAGACGCAGCGCGGCGTCGTGAACGCGGGCGGAGCGTAATGCCACGCAGAATTCACTTTGATCGACCGACAAATAGCCCGCCGATCCCGCGTACCACTCCCGGTCAAACGGCTCCACTTTCTCAATAAATTCTCGCGCCGCCTGACGCGGCAGCCCGGCCACCGCCGCCGTCGGTTGCAGAATATGCAAACACTGCTCGTCGTCAGCGTGTTTGAGTTCGGTCCAGATACAGCGACGTAAATGCTGCACCTTGCGCAGACGCAGCACCTGCGCAGGCAGGATTTCCAGCGTCCGGGTCTGGTGCTGAAGACGCTGACAGATATCTTCCACCACCAGCATATTTTCCCGCTGATTTTTGTCGTCGTTCATCAGCCAGTCCCCCAGACGCTGGGCCTGCTTATCGTCAGAATGGCTGGCAACGGTGCCTGCCAGCGCTTCGGTGCGCAGCAGCGTGCCGCGTCGCCGCCACAGGCGCTCGGGGGTCGAGCCAAGAAACGCGTTGTCGGCATCGAAGACCATGCAAAAATGATAGCAGTTGAGGTTCAGCGCGCGGCTGGCGGCCATCAGTGCAATGGCGTCTACGGGCTGCCGGCACTGCACATCGGTGGCGCGTGCGAGCACCACTTTCTCGACGCCGCCGCGAGCAATGGTATCCGTTGCCTGACGGATCAGCGCCAGCCATTCCGGTTTTTCTGGATGATGGGTTTCCTGCTCAATCTGAACGGACAACGGGCGGATCGGCGCGGCGTCGCGCAGGTTATCGACAAAACTCAATGCCACACGGGCATCTTCGCGCAGCGAGGTTTCGCTCCACAGTTGCAGGCGCAGCGTGGCGACCCCGGCAGACCGTCGCCAGAGAAGACGCGGTAAAAACAGCGTGCCCTGCGCCGGGTTGAAGGCGTTCAGGCCGCAGATACGGGTGTCATTTGCCACGGCATGGGTGTGCAGGAACCGGGAAGCCGAGGCCAGAGAATCAAAATGGGCGAGGCTTCCGAGCGCGGCAAGTTCTTCATCACCGCTGCGCTGTTGCCAGTAAAACTGGGGATAGCACCGCTGTACGCCCAGCCAGGCCAGGGGATCGAAGGCATCGTTTAACGGGAAAGAGACGTCGAAATGACGGAAACCGGGTGTATCAGGCAACGCTTGCGCAAGCTGGGTGCGCAGGCTTTGCAGCGCGAGGAAAATCGAGTGCACGCGAACCTCTCCCTGTTAAAACCTTATATTATACGGGGTACTGACAATAAATAGCAGTACCCACGTGTAGGGAGGGGTTTAGCGGCTTAACGGCGGGCTAACAGCAGACCCAGCACCAGCCCTACGGCCGCACCGACGCCAATACCCTGCCATGGTTTTTCATGCACATAATCGTCGGCACGATACACCGCCTGTTTGGCGCGGTAGTAGTAGTTGTCGGACGCGTTACTGACGCGGTTTTTGACGTCATGCAGCGCCTGCTCAGCGCGGGCTTTGAGCTCAATGTACTTCTGATCGGCAGGATCGCCTGACGAGCGCAGCACTTCTTCCAGCGTTTCGCTTAGCAGCGTCAGGTCGTCGTCTGCTCGGGTTTCCCAGGATTGAAATGACATATTTTTCTCCATGTTAGTACACCAGTCCGATAACTATAGACAACGTCTCGCTATTGCGCCTGTTTCGCTTCGCGCGCCATGCCGACATGGGGGATGCCATCTTCGTCATAAACCCCGGTGACTGCGCTAAAGCCAAAATGGGCATAGAAAGATTGCAAATGTGCCTGTGCGCCCAGGTATAACGCCTTGTCCGGCCACTGTTTTTGGCATGCTTCCAGCGTTTTATCCATCAGCTGATAGCCCAGCTTTTCACCACGCGCGCTGCCGCTGACGATGACGCGGCCAATGACGACAGGGTCAAAATCGTCGTCGCTTTTCAGAATCCTCGCATACGCCACCAGCTCGTTATTCCGCCAGCCGAGGATGTGCCGGTTCTCGCCGATTAAGTCATCGCCGTCGATATCCTGATACGGGCAGGTTTGTTCAACCACGAAGACTTCACAGCGCAGCTTGAGCAGGGCGTAGAGTGACTGCACGGTCAGTTCGCTATGGTGTAGATCTTGCCACTGGATCATGTGTTTCTCCTTCCTGGGGTTCATCACGTTATACTAAACCTCTTCCCATTGGGCAAAGGGCTGATTGCGTTATGGAACTGATTTTTCTGGGTACGTCCGCCGGCGTGCCAACCCGCTCACGAAACGTGACGGCAATTCTGCTGGATCTTAAGCATCCTACCCGGGGTGGGCTGTGGCTGTTTGACTGCGGTGAGGGCACGCAGCACCAGCTGCTGCACACCTCATATCACCCAGGGAAAGTGGATAAAATATTTATTACGCATCTGCACGGCGATCATCTTTTCGGCCTGCCGGGCCTGCTGTGCAGCCGTTCAATGGCGGGTAACGCCAACCCGCTGACGATTTATGGCCCTGCGGGCATTCAGGAATTTGTTGAAACCACGCTGCGCCTGAGCGGCTCGTGGACAGACTATCCGCTGGAGGTGATTGAGATAGCCGAAGGCCAGGTGTTCGACGACGGTGATTATCGGGTGCACGCTTACCCGCTTAACCATCCGGTGGAATGCTACGGCTATCGCATTGAGGAGCACGATAAGCCCGGTGCGCTGAACGCCGCCGCGTTGCGGGCCGATGGCGTCAGGCCCGGCCCGCTGTTCCAGCGCCTTAAGCTTGGTGAAACCGTCACGCTGGACGACGGGCGCGTCATTAACGGTCAGGATTACCTCGCGCCGCCGCAGCCGGGCAAAAAACTGGCTATTTTTGGTGATACCGCCCCCTGCCCTTCGGCGCTTCGGCTTGCCGGGGGCGTGGACGTGATGGTGCACGAGGCGACGCTGGAAGCGGCGATGGAAGAGAAAGCCAACAGCCGGGGGCACAGCTCAACGCGTCAGGCGGCGCGGCTGGCGCGTGAGGCTGGCGTTGGGAAACTGATTGTCACGCACGTCAGTTCACGCTATGACGTCCGCGGCTGTGAAAGCCTGCTGGCAGAGTGTCGGGAGGTGTTTCCCGCCTGCGAGCTGGCGGAAGATTTCGCTCAGGTCAGCGTTTAGTCCTTTATTTTTCCCTCAGGATGCCGATAACGATTAAAAGGCCAGCATTTCTCTTGAGGGTAGAATGGATAATTTCCAGAAAGATATTGATGACAGGGCGAATCTCACCCTGTCCAACCGTTTTGAACTGTTGCTGTTCCGTCTTGGCACCTCTTTGAACGAAAATAAATCCGAGCTGTTCGGCATCAACGTGTTCAAATTGCGCGAAATTGTGCCGATGCCGACCTTCACCAAACCGGCGGGCATGAAGTCGCCGCTGATGGGGATGGTAAACATTCGCGACCAGGTGATCCCGGTGATCGATCTGGCCGCCGTCGCTGGCTGCAAGCCAACCACCGGGCTGAACATTCTGCTGATCACCGAATATGCCCGCAGCGTGCAGGCCTTCGCCGTGGAATCGGTGGAGAACATCATGCGTCTTGACTGGAAGCAGGTGCACGCCGCTGAAACCGCCGTCAGCGGTCGCTATATCACCAGCATTGCCTGCCTGGATGACAAGACCGACACCAACGATCTGGCGATGGTGCTGGACGTGGAACAGATCCTGTATGACATCACCCCGGCGAATCACGATCTGCACGCCACCCATCTGGAAACCACCAAATTCAACATCAAGCCAGGCTCCGTCGCGATTGTTGCAGAAGACTCAAAGGTGGCGCGCTCAATGCTGGAGAAGGGTTTGCAGGCGATGGAGATCCCGGCTCAGCTGCATATTACCGGCAAAGACGCATGGGAGAAAATCACCCAGCTGGCCGCGCAGGCGCAGGCTGAGGGCGTCCCCGTCACCGACAAGATCGCTCTGGTATTAACCGACCTCGAAATGCCGGAGATGGATGGCTTTACGCTGACGCGCAAAATCAAAACCGACCCGGTACTGAAAGATATTCCGGTGGTGATCCACTCGTCCCTTTCCGGCAACGCCAACGAAGATCATATTCGCAAAGTGAAGGCGGACGGCTATGTGGCGAAGTTTGAGCTGAACGAGCTGTCGTCGGTGATTGAGGAAGTGCTGGAGCGGTCGATGAAGAAAATTGACGGGCCGTTAATTAGCCGGAAGCAGCTGGCTTAGTCGGGTGGCGCTACGCTTACCCGACCTACAAAACCCGCAGGCCCTGCAAGCGTAGCGCCGCTGGACAATAAAAAACCCGCCGAGGCGGGTTTTTTGTTTTTACATCAGCGGCATCGCGCGCTGAACAATCTCAATCAGCGGCTGCGGATAGATACCGAAGATCAGCACCAGCAGCGCGGAGATGAGCACCACAATCCCGCCGGCGCTGTACTGCCAGTTGGATGGCGCATCGCGGTTAAGCTGCTGAGGCGCGCTCAGGTACAGGCTCACCGCTACGCGCAGGTAGTAATAGAGACCAATCGCGGAGCCGATAACGACACCGGCAGTCAGCCACCACAGACCCGCCTGCACACCGACGGCCAGCACGTAGAACTTACCGATAAAGCCCAGCGTCATCGGGATACCCGCCAGCGAGAGCATCATCACGGTCATTACCGCCGACAGAATCGGACGGTGCCAGAACAGGCCACGGTAGGAGAACAGGGAATCTGCATCCGGTCCACGGTACGGGCTGGACATCAGGCTCACCACGCCGAAGGCGCCGAGGCTGCTGAACAGGTAACCGGCCAGATATACACCCACGGTTTCCATCGACATCTCACCGCTTTGCAGCGCAATCAGCGCCACCAGCAGGTAGCCCAGATGGGAGATAGAGGAGTAGCCCAGCAGACGCTTGATGTTGGTCTGGCTCAGCGCCATCAGGTTACCGAAGATGATGGACACGAACGCGATAATGCCCAGCACCACGCGAACCGCTTCGCTGTCACCCACCGGCGCGTACAGGAACAGACGCATAACCACGCCGAAGATAGCGATTTTACTCGCCGTCGCCAGGAAGGTAGAGACCGGTGCAGGCGCACCCTGGTATACGTCTGGCGTCCACAGGTGGAACGGCACCAGAGAAAGCTTGAAGCCAAGGCCAACAATCATCATGCCCAGACCCGCCAGCAGCAGCGGCTCGTGCATCATGCCGTCGCCCAGGCTCTTGCCGAGCGCCATGAACGAGAGGTTACCCGTCTGCGCGTACAGCAGCGCGATACCGAACAGCAGGAACGACGACGCGGCAGCAGACAGAATGGTGTACTTGATTGCCGCTTCCAGCGAGCGTTTCTGGCGGAAGGCGTAACCAATCAGGCCGAACAGCGGCAGTGAGATCAGCTCAATACCGAGGAACAGCGCGGCCATGTGGTTCGCGTTCGCCAGCAGAATGCCGCCCAGCGCGGCAATCAGTACCAGCAAATAAAACTCTTCTTTGTTGTCGTTGTAACCTTCGAGCCACGGGTAGGCAAAGGTACAGGTTGCCAGGCTCGCCAGCAGCACCAGACCGGTGTAGAGCATGGCGTAGCCGTCAACGCGCATCAGCGGCGTGACGTCCATCGCGCCCGCCTGGCCAACAAACCAGAGGGAGACTAACGCAGCGTTCAGACCCAGAACGGACAGGGTCGCATTCAGGAAGTGATTGCGTCGCCACGCAATGGAGAGCATCACAACCACCACCGTCAATCCGACGATCAGCAGCGGTAGCAGCGCGATCAGTTGTTGTGGAGTTATTGTCATGGCGAATTACGGCCTTGTAGTAGAAGCAGAATTAACAAACCACTGCTGGATGTTACCCATCGCGGAGTGCGAGGTATCCAGAATCGGCTGCGGATAGAAGCCCAGCAGCACCAGCAGTACGACCAGCAGCAGGATGATGAACAGCTCACGCAGCGACATCCCCGGCAGTTCTTGTGCAGCAATTTCGCTCTTCGCTTTACCGAAGTATGCGCGGTGCAGCATCGCCAGCGAGTACACGGACGCGAACACCAGACCGAAGGTAGAGATGACGGTAATCATCGGAACCACCTGGAAGCTGCCGAACAGGATCATAAACTCGCCGACGAAGTTACCGGTACCCGGCATACCCAGCGTTGCCACCGCGAAGAACATGGAGAGCGCAGGCAGCCATTTCATTTTGCCCCACAGGCCGCCCATCATGCGCATGTCGCGGGTGTGCAGACGCTCGTAGAGCTGACCGCACAGGATGAAGAGACCGGCTGCGGACAGGCCGTGCGCAATCATCTGGATCACCGCGCCCTGGTACGCCAGCTGGCTGCCGGTGTAGATGGCAATCAGCACGAAGCCCATGTGGGAAACGGAGGTGTACGCAATCAGACGTTTGATGTCGTACTGCGTGAAGGCCATCCACGCGCCGTAGAAGATACCGATCACGCCCAGCCACATGGCAATCGGCGCGAACTCTGCGGAGGCGTTCGGGAACAGCGGCAGGGAGAAGCGCAGCAGACCGTAGGCCGCGGTTTTCAGCAAGATACCCGCCAGGTCAACGGAACCCGCCGTTGGCGCCTGTGAGTGCGCGTCCGGCAGCCAGCCGTGCAGCGGTACTACCGGCATTTTCACCGCGAAGGCAATGAAGAAGCCCAGCATCAGCAGGTATTCCACGCCGTGGGACATCGGGGTCTTCAGCAGATCTTCATAGTTGAAGGTCCAGACGCCGGTGGCGTTGTAATGCACAAACACCAGCGCCAGGATGGCAATCAGCATCACCAGACCGCTCGCCTGGGTATAGATGAAGAACTTGGTGGCCGCCGTGATACGCGTTTTACCGTCGGAGGCCTTGTGGCCCCACAGCGCGATCAGGAAGTACATCGGCACCAGCATCATCTCCCAGAAGAAGAAGAACAGGAACATGTCGATGGCCAGGAACACGCCGATTACGCCACCCAGGATCCACATCAGGTTCAGGTGGAAGAAGCCCTGGTATTTTTCGATTTCTCGCCAGGAACACAGTACCGCCAGAACGCCGAGCAGACCGGTCAGTACCACCATCAGCAGCGACAAACCGTCAATCGCAAGGTGGATCGTGATACCGAAACGGGGGATCCACGGCAGAATGAACTCAGACTGCCACTGCGGAAGGCCCGCAGACTGAGTCAGTGAGTAGCCACCCTGCAACCACAGTTGCAGGCCAAGCGCGAGCGTCAATCCCATGGTGATCAGCGCGATCCAGCGCGGCATCTTCACGCCAAAGCGTTCAGTCTGCCAGCACAGGAAGCCGCCGATGAAGGGAATTAATATTAGCCAGGGTAGTAACATGGCGATTTATATTCCTTTTTAAGGCCCCCAACAGGGGCCTGATTTTCAACGAATTCGAATAAAATTCACTTAACGATCAACGCAACACCATCAGCAGCGCCAGTACAACAACCGCACCGATGCTCATGGACGCCACATACCAGCGCAGATAACCGTTCTCGCTGAACAGCAGGCCTTTACCTGCAAAGCGAGAGAGGATCGCCGGGATATTCATCAGGCTGTTCAGGGGATCGCGCTTCAGCAGCCACGCAATGCCCAGGAACGGCTTCACGAAGATCATGTCGTACAGCCAGTCGAAGCCCCACGCGTTGTACCACCAGGTGCCCAGCAGACGGCCCGGCGCGCTGTTGGCAACGGCCGTCACCAGCGTGCGTTTGCCCAGCCACAGCCATGCGGCAATCAGAATGCCCGCAATTGCGACCACGCCGGAGGTGATTTCAAGCGTCAGAACGCGACCGTGCTCAAGCTCGGTTGTCGCCGGCAGTACGCCCTGCAACGGTGGCACAATCATCGCGCCAACGAAGGTGGAGAGGACCAGCAGCACAATCAGCGGCAGGTGATGGGTGATCCCCTTCCCTGCGTGAGCGTGAATTTGTTCTTTACCGTGGAATACGATGAAAATCATACGGAAGGTGTACAGGGAGGTCATGAACGCACCGACCAGACCTGCAACCATCAGATTGATATGACCATTCGCCATGGCGCCCGCAAGGATTTCGTCCTTACTGAAGAAGCCCGCGGTAATCAGCGGCAGTGCCGCCAGTGCCGCGCCGCCCACCAGGAAGCAGACATAGACCAGCGGGATGGACTTACGCAGTCCGCCCATTTTGAAGATGTTCTGCTCGTGGTGGCAGGCCAGGATCACCGAACCGGATGAGAGGAACAGCAGCGCTTTGAAGAACGCGTGCGTCATCAGGTGGAAAATGGCTGCGTCCCACGCCTGAACGCCCAGCGCCAGGAACATGTAACCAATCTGGCTCATGGTGGAGTACGCGAGAACGCGCTTGATGTCGGTCTGAACCAGCGCGGCAAAGCCTGCCAGCACCAACGTAACCGCACCGACGATACCCACCAGATGCAGAATTTCCGGGGTCATCAGGAACAGGCCATGGGTACGCGCAATCAGGTAGACACCGGCGGTAACCATGGTCGCGGCGTGGATCAGCGCGGAGACAGGGGTTGGACCCGCCATCGCGTCGGCCAGCCATGTCTGCAACGGCAGCTGCGCGGATTTACCCACGGCGCCACCCAGCAGCATCAGCGTTGCCCACCACAGCATGTTGTTGCCTGCTTCGAAGTGCGCCGGCGCCAGTTCCACCATTTCGCGGAAGTTCAGCGTGCCCAGTTCGTTGTAGAGAATGAACAGCGCGAAAGCGAGGAACACGTCACCCACACGGGTCACGACGAACGCTTTCATGGCCGCTGCGCCATTCTTCGGATCGGTATAGTAGAAACCGATCAGCAGGTAAGAGCACAGGCCCACGCCTTCCCAGCCCAGATACATCAGCAGCAGGTTATCGGCCAGCACCAGAACGACCATGCTGGCGATAAACAGGTTGGTGTAGGCGAAGAAGCGGGAGTATCCCTCTTCACCGCGCATATACCAGGAGGCGAACATGTGGATCAGGAAGCCCACGCCGGTGACCACGGAGAGCATGGTCAGAGACAGACCATCCAGCACCAGGTTAAAACCGATGTTGAAGTTACCGACCGACATCCAGTTCCACAGCGGTACGCTGTAGGCCTGACGCCCGTTGTTAAAGAAGTCGATACCCGCATACGCTGTGACCAGCGCCGACAGGCCGATAGCGCCAATGCCCACGGTCGCGGACAGATTCTCAGACCAGCGGCCGCGAGAAAATGCCAGCAGCACGAAGCCAATCAGCGGAAAAATAATGGTTAAGGCAAGCATGTTCATCCACGCAACTCACTTACTGAATCGATGTTCAGGTTCTGGCGGCGACGATGGAGCTGTAGCAACAGCGCCAGGCCAATACTCGCTTCAGCAGCCGCGAGGCTGATGGCGAGAATGTACATCACCTGACCATCGGTCTGGCCCCAGTAGCTGCCGGCGACCACGAAGGCCAGCGCGGAAGCGTTGATCATGATTTCCAGACCGATCAGCATAAACAGCAGATTGCGGCGGATAACCAGACCGGTTAAGCCCAGAACGAATAAAATCGCAGCGAGGATCAGTCCATGTGTTAAGGGGATCATGCGCGTTCCTCCGTTTTTCTTTTCGCGCGGTCGTCAGTGCGGTTGCTCAGCACCTCGCCAGCACGCTCTTCGCGGCCAACGTGGAAGGCCACAACCAGACCCGCCAGCAGCAGCATTGAGGCCAGCTCAACCGCCAGAACGTACGGACCAAACAGGGTGATACCCACGGCTTTCGCGCTGATTGGCGTCCCGTCGATCCCCTGGTCGTTGACGCCCAGAATGGCGTAAACAATGACCGCCAGCATAATGGCCGACAGAATTGCCGGGCCGATCCACACCTGCGGTTTCAACCACTGACGTTCCTGCTCAATTTCAGAGCCGCCCAGGTTCAGCATCATCACCACGAACACGAACAGCACCATGATGGCCCCGGCGTAGACGATGATTTCCAGCGCACCGGCGAAGTGCGCGCCCAGCGCAAAGAACACCCCGGAAATAGCCAGCAGCGAAATGATTAAGTACAGCAGCGCATGCACCGGATTGGTGTGCGTGATCACTCGCAGCGTAGCCAGGATGGCGATAAGGCCACAGATATAAAAAGCGAATTCCATTGCCCTCTCCTTACGGTAACAGGCTCTTGACGTCGATAGGCTTAGCTTCGTTCTCTGCTTCGCCTTTATCTTTGCCGTCGATTGCCATACCCGCCATCCGGTAGAAGTTATATTCCGGGTATTTGCCCGGACCGGAAATCAGCAGATCCTCTTTCTCGTACACCAGATCCTGACGCTTGTACTCACCCAGCTCGAAGTCCGGAGTCAGCTGAATCGCCGTGGTTGGGCACGCTTCTTCACACAGACCGCAGAAAATGCAGCGTGAGAAGTTGATGCGGAAGAATTCCGGATACCAGCGGCCATCTACCGTCTCCGCTTTTTGCAGAGAGATACAGCCCACCGGACACGCTACCGCACACAGGTTACAGGCAACGCAGCGCTCGGCACCGTCCGGGTCGCGCGTCAGCACGATACGGCCACGGTAGCGCGGCGGCAGATATACCGGCTCTTCCGGGTACATCCGGGTTTCGCGTTTAGCAAACGCGTGCAGGCCGATCATCCAGATACTGCGTACCTGGGTGCCGAAACCTACCAATAATTCTTTTAAGGTCATGATCTCAAAGCCCCTTATGGCTGCTGCCAAAGAATGACAGCCGCCGTTACCAACAAGTTGACGAGCGTCAGCGGCAGGCACACTTTCCAGCCGAAGGACATTACCTGGTCATAACGCGGACGCGGTAAGGACGCACGAATCAAAATGAACATCATCATGAAGAACGCGGTTTTCAGCGCGAACCAGATGAACGGCGGTAAGAACGGGCCATGCCAGCCACCAAAGAACAGCGTTACCATCAACGCGGAAATGGTGACGATACCGATGTACTCGCCCACAAAGAACAGACCGAACTTCATGCCGGAATATTCAATGTGGTAACCGTCGGCCAGTTCCTGTTCGGCTTCTGGCTGGTCAAACGGGTGACGGTGACACACCGCCACGCCCGCGATAGCAAAGGTCACAAAACCAAAGAACTGCGGGATAACGTTCCAGATGTCGGCCTGGTTGTTGACGATGTCGGTCATGTTGAATGAACCGGCCTGCGCCACCACGCCCATCAGGGAGAGCCCCAGGAACACTTCGTAGCTCAGCGTCTGCGCGGAAGCACGCATCGCGCCCAGCAGCGAGTATTTGTTGTTACTGGACCAGCCTGCAAACAGCACCGCGTAAACCGCGAGGCCTGCCATCATCAGGAAGAACAGAATGCCGATGTTCAGGTCAGCGACAACCCAGGTCGGGCTGACGGGAACAATAGCAAACGCCAGCAGCAGCGAGGTGAAGGCGATCATCGGTGCCAGCGTAAAGATCACGCGGTCCGAGAAGCGCGGAACCCAGTCCTCTTTGAAGAACATCTTGATCATGTCCGCCACCAGCTGGAGTGAACCACCCCAGCCCACGCGGTTCGGTCCGTAACGGTTCTGGAACAGACCGAGAAGACGACGTTCACCAAAGCTCATGAACGCGCCACAGGTGACGACCACCAGCAGAATCACAACCGCTTTCAGAATGCTCAGCAGGATATCGATAAGATCCGGCGTTAACCAACTCATGCTTTTGCCTCCTGAAGGTTATCAAGATGCGCACCCGCCAGAACCGGCGCGATGCCAGGCATCCCCATCGGCAGACCCACCTGCCCTGCTGACAGACGTTCAGAAATAATCAGCGGCAGGCTGATGGTCTGGCCGTCGTAGCTAAAGGCAATGTTCGCACCCGCGTTCACGCCAAGCTTCGCGGCATCCGCCGGGTTGAGCTTGATGTACGGCTGCGGCATACGCTGCTGGAATACCGGAGAACGCTGGGACATTTCGTCGCTACCGAACAGGTGGTAGTACGGCGCAATACGCCACTGACCTTCCTGAGCCTGGAAGCTCGCCGGAACGGTAGTGAAGAAGTCCAGACCGGTTTCGGAGGCTTCAATCAGACGTACGCCCGGATCGCCGTGGCGCAGGTGACCGCCCACTTCAGCCTGGAACTTGTTCCATGCCTGCGGGGAGTTCCAGCCCGGTGCCCATGCAAACGGGATTTGCGAACGCGGCGCAGACGGCTGGTTGTTCCCTTCCATCGAGAAGGCAAACATGGTGTCTTTATCCTGCGGCTGGCGCGGTTCGTGCACGCTGATGTTGGCGCGCATCGCGGTACGACCGCTGTAGCGGTGCGGTTCACGCGCCAGTTTCTGACCGCGAATGCGGAAGCTTGCGTCAGGCGCGGCGTCTTTAATACCCGCCAGCTGAGGCAGTTTCTCAACAACCGCGTCGATAACGTGGTCGAGCTGCGTCCAGTCCACTTCACGGCTCTGCACGGTGCTGTGCAGGGAGTGCAGCCAGCGCCAGCTTTCCAGCATCACGGTGTTGCTGTCGTAGTACGCCGGGTCATAAACCTGGAAGAAACGCTGTGCGCGGCCTTCGTTATTAATAACCGTACCGTCACTTTCTGCAAAGCTTGCCGCAGAGAGTACCAGGTGCGCTTTGTCCATGATCGCGGTGCGCTGATGGTCAATGACCATCACCAGCGGCGCTTTGGAGAGCGCTGCGTCAACGCGTGCGGCAGACGCGTGGCGATGCAGGTCATTTTCCAGCACCACAACGGCGTCAGCGGCACCGGATTCCAGTTCGCTTAACGCTTCTTCCAGCGAGCCGCCGCCAATCATGCCCAGACCGATGCTGTTTACCGCACGGGCAATCATGGTCACACCGACGTCTGCGCCGCGGCCTTTCAGGGCTTTGGCAACGTTCGCGGCGGCCTGAATGATTTCAGCGCTTCCGGCGTTGGTACCGGAGATGATCAGCGGTTTTTTCGCACCTGCGAGGGCCTGAACAATCACGTCGACTTTGTTTTGCAGGTCGCGATCCAGTTCAACGGCCGGAGAGTTGCTGTCCAGCGCGTGGGCAATGGCAAAGCCCAGGCGCGCCTGGTCTTCAACCGGCGCGCAGTAGGTCCACGCGGCAATATCGTCCAGACGGGTGTTGTCGACGTTAGTCACAAACAGAGGATGTTTCGCGCGCTGGCCGATATTCAGGATCGCCGCAATCTGCCAGTCAGCCACTTTCTGCGCCGCTGCCATTTCACGTGCTTTACCCTTCACCGCCTGACGAACCGCCAGAGCCGCGCGGGCGCCGGTCTGCGTCAGGTCTTCACCCAGCACCAGAACCGCATCATAGGATTCGATTTCGCGCAGCGCAGGCGTATGAACGCCGCCTTCACGCAGCACCTTCAGCACCAGCTGGAGACGTTCCTGCTCGCCCTGGGCGATACCGGTATAGAAGTTTTCCGCACCCACCAGCTCGCGCAGCGCAAAGTTGCTTTCGATGCTGGCGCGCGGGGAGCCGATGCCGATCACTTTCTTCGACTGGCGCAGAATATCTGCCGCACCCTGCATCGCCTGCTCGGCGTTGAGGGTGATGACGTCGTCGCCACGGCGCTGAACCGGCTGACGCGGACGGTCTTTCAGGTTCACGTAGCCATAGCCGAAACGACCGCGGTCGCAGAGGAAGTAGTGGTTAACGGTACCGTTGTAACGGTTTTCGATACGACGCAGTTCGCCGTAACGCTCGCCCGGGCTGGTGTTACAGCCGAGGGAACACTGCTGGCAGATGCTTGGCGCAAACTGCATGTCCCATTTACGGTTGTAGCGCTCGGAGTGGGTTTTATCCGTGAATACGCCGGTCGGACAGATTTCTACCAGGTTACCGGAGAATTCGCTCTCGAGCGTACCGTCTTCCGGACGACCGAAGTAGACGTTGTCGTGCGCGCCATACACGCCCAGATCCTGACCGTCTGCGTAGTCTTTGTAGTAACGCACGCAGCGGTAGCAGGCGATGCAGCGGTTCATTTCGTGCGAGATGAACGGCCCCAGATCCTGGTTACGGTGGGTACGCTTGGTAAAGCGATAGCGACGGAAGCTGTGACCGGTCATGACGGTCATATCCTGAAGGTGGCAGTTACCGCCCTCTTCACAAACCGGACAGTCGTGCGGGTGGTTGGTCATCAGCCACTCCACCACGCTTTCACGGAACTGTTTGGCTTCTTCGTCATCAATCGAAATAAAGGTGCCTTCGGCGGCTGGCGTCATACAGGACATCACCAGGCGACCACGCGTGTCTTCCGCGTTTTGATATTGCTTCACCGCACACTGGCGGCAAGCACCGACGCTGCCCAGCGCCGGATGCCAGCAAAAGTACGGAATATCGAGGCCAAGAGACAGACAAGCTTCCAGCAGGTTGTCCGCCCCGTTGACTTCGTATTCTTTGCCGTCTACATGAATCGTAGCCATTAGCATGCTTCCAGTTGGCTCAGTCGAAACCGAGCGTTAATCAAAATTCTTGTCGTTACCAGCGCGCTTTCAGCAGGTTCGGCTGAATACCATTGATCGAATGGGTATTGCTGAACGGCTGCTTGATGCCTGCTTCGAATTCGTCGCGGAAATATTTAATCGCGCTTTGCAGTGGCTCGACGGCACCCGGTGCGTGGGCGCAGAAGGTTTTACCTGGCCCCAGGAATCGACACAGTTGCTCAAGTGTCTCGATATCACCCGGCTGACCTTCGCCACGCTCGATAGCACGCAGGATCTTCACGCTCCACGGCAGACCGTCACGGCACGGTGTACACCAGCCGCAGGACTCACGGGCGAAGAACTCTTCCAGGTTACGCACCAGCGATACCATGCCGATCTCGTGGTCGACGGCCATCGCCAGCGCCGTCCCCAGACGGCTGCCCGCTTTACCGATGCTTTCGAACTCCATTGGCAGATCAAGGTGGGCTTCGGTCAGGAAGTCCGTCCCCGCCCCGCCCGGCTGCCAGGCTTTGAATTTCAGGCCATCGCGCATGCCGCCTGCGTAGTCTTCAAGAATTTCGCGTGCGGTGGTGCCAAACGGCAGTTCCCAGACGCCAGGGTTCTTCACGCGCCCGGAGAAGCCCATCAACTTGGTACCCGCATCTTTGCTTGAGGAGATGCCCTGATACCACTCCACGCCGTTCGCGAGGATAGCCGGGACGTTACACAGGGTTTCGACGTTGTTGACGCAGGTCGGTTTACCCCAGACGCCGGAGCTTGCCGGGAACGGTGGCTTGGAACGCGGGTTCGCACGGCGACCTTCCAGGGAGTTAATCAGCGCGGTTTCTTCACCGCAGATATAACGCCCGGCACCGGTGTGCACGAACAGCTCGAAGTCAAACCCGGTGCCCAGGATATTTTTACCCAGAAGGCCGGCTTCGGTGGCTTCGGCAATGGCGCGACGCAGGTTTTCAGCCGCTTCGATATACTCACCGCGCAGGAAGATGTAGCCACGGTACGCTTTCAGCGCAAACGCGGAAATCAACATGCCTTCCACCAGCAGGTGCGGCAGCTGCTCCATCAGCAGACGGTCTTTATAGGTGCCCGGCTCCATTTCATCGGCATTACACAGCAGGTAACGGATGTTCATGGATTCGTCTTTCGGCATCAGGCTCCACTTCAGACCGGTGGAGAAGCCCGCACCGCCGCGCCCTTTCAGGCCAGACTCTTTTACCGCGTTAACGATATCGTCCGGCGCCATGCCGCCAAGGGCCTTACGCGCGCCGGCGTAGCCGTTTTTGCTCTGATATTCTTCGAGCCATACCGGCTGTTTGTCATCACGCAGACGCCAGGTCAGCGGATGCGTCTCAGCAGTACGAATTACAGTTTTCATTTGTACTGCTCCAGCAGGTCAGGAATCGCTTCCGGCGTCAGATGGCTGTGAGTGTCCTCATCAATCATCATGGTCGGCCCCTTGTCGCAGTTACCCAGGCAGCAGGTTGGCAGCAGAGTAAAGCGTCCATCGAACGTGGTCTGGCCCGGCTTGATATTGAGCTTTTTCTCAATCGCAGCCTGAATGCCCTGATAGCCGGTAATGTGGCAGACGACGCTGTCACAGTAGCGGATCACATGGCGGCCTACCGGCTGACGGAAGATCTGGCTGTAGAACGTGGCTACGCCCTCTACGTCACTTGCCGGAATGCCCAGCACTTTTGCGATCTCGTAGATCGCCCCATCCGGCACCCAACCACGCTGTTTCTGTACGATTTTCAGCGCTTCAATGGACGCCGCACGCGGGTCTTCGTAGTGGTGCATCTCGTGCTCAATGGCGGCACGCTCTGCTTCACTCAGCTCAAAAGCCTCGGTTTGTGGTTGTTGATTCTCGTGCATAATTAGCGGTCCACATCTGACATAACAAAATCGATACTACCCAGATACACAATCAGGTCGGAGACCAGACTGCCGCGAATGGCGGCCGGGATCTGCTGCAAGTGCGCGAAGCTTGGCGTACGCACGCGGGTACGGTAGCTCATGGTGCTGCCGTCACTGGTGAGGTAGTAGCTGTTGATACCCTTGGTCGCTTCAATCATCTGGAAGGATTCTTGTGCCGGCATGACCGGGCCCCAGGAAACTTGCAGGAAGTGGGTGATCAGGGTTTCGATATGTTGCAGCGTGCGCTCTTTCGGTGGCGGCGTCGTCAGCGGGTGATCCGCCTTGAACGGGCCTTCCGGCATGTTGTTGAGGCACTGCTCAAGAATGCGCAGGCTCTGGCGCAGCTCTTCCACTTTCAGCATCACGCGGGTGTAGCAGTCGGAAACGCCGCCGCCCACCGGGACTTCAAAGTCGAAGTTCTCGTAGCCAGAGTAAGGACGGGCTTTACGCACGTCGAAGTCAATACCGGTCGCGCGCAGGCCTGCACCCGTGGTCCCCCACTCCAGCGCTTCTTTCGCGCCGTAGGCCGCAACGCCCTGGGAACGGCCCTTCAGGATGGAGTTACGCAGCGCGGCTTTCTCGTAAGACGCCAGACGTTTCGGCATCCAGTCGAGGAATTCACGCAGCAGGCGGTCCCAGCCGCGCGGCAGATCGTGCGCCACACCGCCGATACGGAACCAGGCCGGGTGCATACGGAAGCCGGTAATCGCTTCCACCAGATCGTAGATTTTCTGACGATCGGTAAAGGCGAAGAAGACCGGGGTCATCGCGCCAACGTCCTGAATGAACGTGGAGATGTACAGCAGGTGGCTGTTAATACGGAACAGTTCAGACAGCATCACGCGAATCACGTTAACGCGATCCGGGACGGTGATACCTGCCAGTTTCTCAACGGCCAGCACGTAAGGCATTTCGTTCACGCAGCCGCCGAGGTATTCGATACGGTCGGTATACGGAATGTAGCTGTGCCAGGACTGACGCTCGCCCATCTTCTCAGCACCACGGTGGTGGTAGCCGATGTCAGGGACGCAGTCGACAATCTCTTCGCCGTCAAGCTGAAGAATAATACGGAATGCACCGTGCGCAGACGGGTGGTTCGGACCGAGGTTGAGGAACATGAAGTCCTCGTTTTCGGTACCGCGCTTCATGCCCCAGTCTTCCGGCTTGAAGGTCAGCGCTTCCATCTCCAGATCCTGCTTGGCTTTGGTCAGCTCAAACGGGTCGAATTCGGTGGCACGTGCCGGGTAGTCTTTACGCAGCGGGTGGCCGGTCCAGGTCTGCGGCATCATGATGCGCGTCAGGTGCGGATGGCCGTCGAAGGTCATGCCGAACATTTCCCAGGTTTCACGCTCGTACCAGTTAGCGTTAGGGAAAAGTTTGGTGATCGTCGGCAGATGCATGTCGTTTTCAGACAATGCCACCTTGAGCATGATATCCGTGTTGCGGTCTATTGATATCAGGTGGTAGAAAACGGAAAAATCCGCAGCAGGGAGGCCCTGGCGGTGCGTTCTCAGACGTTCGTCCATGCCGTGTAAGTCAAACAGCATGACGTAAGGTTTTGGCAATTTCTTGAGGAAATCGACAACTTCCAGTAATTGCTCACGCTTCACCCAAACAACGGGTACCCCGGTGCGGGTGGCCTGAACAGTAAAGGCATCCGGCCCAAAACGGTTGCGCAGTTCGCCAATGACGGGGTCATCGAGATGATCCCGGGTCTGCCAGGCAGCTTCTTGCGCGGTTAAGTCGGTCATATTGTTCACCATTGCAAATGGTCCGTGGTGACTGTTAAGCCTGGCTTCGCGCTATTTGAGTAGTGATATGCGAAGGTGTTCTCCAGGCCCACAGGCGCAAATTAAATTTCGTCAGGCGTACGCAGGTTGGTGACGGCAATACGTTCACCACGTTTACGCTCGCGCTCGGACTGCATGTTCGCGCGATAGACACCCTGATCGCCAACAACCCATGAGAGTGGGCGGCGTTCTTTACCGATTGACTCCTGGAGCAGCATCAGCGCCTGCATGTAGGCCTCTGGACGCGGCGGGCAGCCCGGGATGTAAACGTCCACCGGAATGAACTTATCAACGCCCTGCACAACGGAATAAATGTCGTACATACCGCCGGAGTTTGCACATGCACCCATGGAGATAACCCATTTTGGCTCCAGCATCTGGTCATAAAGACGCTGAATAACCGGTGCCATCTTGGTAAAGCAGGTCCCGGCCACCACCATCAGGTCAGCCTGACGTGGAGAAGCACGCAGTACCTCGGCCCCAAAACGCGCAACGTCATGCACCGCAGTGAATGACGTCACCATTTCAACGTAGCAGCAAGAAAGGCCAAAGTTGTAGGGCCAGATGGAGTTCTTACGACCCCAGTTGACCATATCGTGCATGGCATGCTCGAGCTTGCCCATGTACACGCTTTTGTTGACTTCTTGCTCCAGGGGGTCAGTTACGATCTCCTGTTTTTGCAGGGGGTAACGGTCATTCTCACCGTTAGGATCTATGCGGGTGAGCGTATAATCCATCTTATTGCCTCGCTGTTACTGCTGACGATTAGAGATACTGTTTTCCGGGTTGATGTGTTCACGGCGTGAACGCACAGGTGTCCAGTCCAGCGCGCCAATACGCACCAGATAAACCAGACCGGCCAGTAACACTAAAATGAAAATTGCGGCCTCGACAAAGCCCACCCAACCACTTTCGCGAATGGAGGTCGACCACGCGAAGAGGTAAAGCGCTTCCACGTCAAAAATGACGAAGAACATGGCTACCAGATAGAACTTGGCAGACAGGCGTAAGCGAGCGGTACCTACGGAATCAATACCTGATTCGAAAGGTGTGTTTTTGTGCCTTGCGCGGGCGCGACCGCCCAGGAACCAGCCGCCGACTAACATCAGGCAGCACAGCCCAATGGCTACAATAAGAAAGATTGCGAATGCCCAGTGATGAGCGATGACTTCTGTGGATGTTGACATACTCATTGCTTACTCATCAAAAGTGATACCGACGACACTGCTCTTGCTGGCAGATGGGCATCACATCGATTCATGGGGAGGAACAAAATAACCTTACACTAACTGTCAGAAATGAGACATAGACAGCAAAATGATGGGGTTTTTTACTCCTATCTATAACCTTTTGTCAACTTTAACAAAGGTTTCTTCACATTAAATTACATCGAGCGATTCTCATTAACATTTGGTGCCCTTTAACCCTGGTGGCCAGGTGACTTTACGTCAAATGCATCTTGTTGAATCGTGTCCGTTTTGGAAGTAAAAAAAATAACCCTCCTATTTTGACAGGATTTGCCAACGATTCCTCCCCCTAAATAGGAGTATTTTCTTGATCTGAGACACGCTTTTGTTAATTCAAGCAAAAAAACAGCAACATATTTCCTGTTTTTTTAACATCGGCAGGGTATGAGGGAAGATAGAACAACCATTGTTCACATATTAATCAAATGCATTTGTCTTATTGATAATTAAGCGCTATTTCACTTATCCACACACCTCCAGCGGTTATGAATAGCAAAAAAAACCACTCGCATGAAAAAATCATGCGAGTGGCTCTTTTTTACACTTACATTTTGTTACGAGAATTTTGAGGAAACGATCACTCAAAATCCCCTTCCACGATCAGCGAGTCATCCCCTCCTTCAGGAGTAGCATGCGCGTACTGCCATGGATTGTGGTAGTTTTGCATTGCTTCGAATACCACCTTTGCCAGCTCGTTGTTGCTGCCGGCGTTATGGCACAGCATGTACTCCGTATCCGGCAGCGAGGGAAGCCCCTCTGATTTGCCCAGCACGCGCAGGTCGGGGCTCATCATCTCAACCGGACGGGCCGTTACGCCAAGCCCGGCCTTCACCGCCGCTCGCACTGCGGGCAACGTGGACGCCACGTACGCCAGACGCCAGGGGATACTGGCCTCGTTAAGCGCAGCCAGCACCATATCGCGGAACGGACTGGGATCGTCCAGCAGAACCAGGGGTATTGGCTCACCTTGTTGCAATACGTACTCCGCGGCACAGTACCAGTGCGTAGGAGAAGTACGTAGCGTCAGGCAGTCAAACTGGCCGGGTCGATGCGTGGTGACCACCAGGTCAACCTCGTTCTCTTTCAGCATCTCAACCATGAAGGCATTGCGTTTAACGCTAACGTCCAGGGCAAGCTTCGGATAAACCGAGCTAATTCGATTGAGAAGGAAAGGTAAAATGGTATCTGCTGATTCATCTGACGCCCCTAATGTTAACACTCCCTGAAGGTTGCTAAACATTAATGACATACAGGCTTCATCATTAAAGCGCAGTATCTTTCTGGCATAACCCAGAAGCTGAATACCATGTTCTGTTAAAAGCTTATTACGTCCATGGCGCGCAAAAAGCTCTTTACCAACCAGTTGTTCCAGTCGCTGCATTTGCTGACTTACGGCGGACTGGGTACGGCATACTGCGGCAGCAGCTGCTGCAAAAGTGTTGAGATCGGCGACCGCAACAAACGTTCTCAGCAGATCGAGGTCGAGATTCATTATCGGACGATTTGCATTTATCATATCTTTTCACTTTCAGGTTGCTCGTGCGGAGCTGCCCGGGTTGAAGCTGTGTGTAACGGTTAAGCAATTCCTTCTGAAGTGTTTCCCTCGCATCCCGGCCCGGCAGACTGCCTGACAGATAGTTATTGTACTGTGGTATATCAACAGTCAGAAATCACGTTTCATGACGTTATTTTTATTCTCTTGCGTTCAGGTTATTTCGTTGTGTGCAGGTAGATGTAAATTCCATAAAGAGTAAAACATGTTTTCTGCCATCTATATCGCAGCGTTGCCAACGTCGCAAGATGTGACTTACCCAATCGGCCAGAGATAACTTTAACAATAACAATCGATTAATACAGGAAAGCAGAATCCGATATACGTAACAGGCCTATCGCTCTGCTGCATTCCCGAAACACATCTTAACCCAAATCCACTATATTTATAAGTCTTATTGCACTAATACGGATTTAACGCCAATGATAAGCAACTACACTCTTTTTATTAAAATTAACGAAAGTTGCATTTTCGTCGTTAATAATAAATAAAGTTTAATTTAGATTCAGGCCAATCATTAATAACCCTTAACATTAATTTCACATGAGTAACTTTTAACCTGGCTTTGCTAATATGGCAATCTGTATCTGAGCATTCAGGTTTTACGAATGGTCACTCAGAGGGACTACTGCCTCAGCCCGGATCGTCTTTTTATTTACTTCAGAATAATATTAATACTTATATGCTATTTTCAGCATAAAAAACCCAAAAATAAGCGTAATCACGGTGATTTCAGGCACAAAATCACTCCGTCATTAGATTAAGCGATCACAGCGGCGCTGCCCGACTGGACAAAATCTTCTTCTGTGCGCCCTTCAAAACGAGGCGCGGTGGGAGTACATTGTTCCGTGCTGCTTCCACGGCAGGAAGTTGCAATAATAGCGAAAAGGTTAAAGGTTCATGTCCCCTATCGAAAAATCCAGCAAGCTCGACAACGTCTGTTACGACATCCGTGGCCCGGTACTCAAAGAGGCAAAACGCCTTGAAGAGGAAGGCAATAAGGTTCTGAAACTCAACATCGGCAACCCCGCGCCATTTGGTTTTGAAGCGCCGGATGAGATCCTGGTGGATGTGATCCGTAACCTGCCAACGGCACAAGGTTATTGTGATTCAAAAGGCCTTTACTCCGCTCGCAAAGCCATTATGCAGCACTACCAGGCTCGTGGAATGCGCGACGTCACCGTTGAAGATATTTACATTGGTAACGGCGTCTCGGAATTGATCGTTCAGGCGATGCAGGCGCTGCTGAACAGCGGTGACGAAATGCTGGTTCCCGCGCCGGACTATCCGCTGTGGACGGCTGCGGTCTCTCTGTCCAGCGGTAAAGCGGTGCACTACCTGTGCGATGAGTCGTCGGACTGGTTTCCGGATCTGGACGACATTCGCGCGAAAATTACGCCTCGCACGCGTGGGATTGTGATCATCAACCCGAACAACCCGACGGGCGCGGTCTATTCAAAAGAGCTGCTGATGGAGATCGTCGAGATCGCCCGCCAGCACAACCTGATCATCTTTGCCGACGAGATTTACGACAAGATCCTGTACGACGCGGCGCAGCACCACTCTATCGCCGCGCTGGCGCCCGACCTGCTGACCGTCACCTTTAACGGACTGTCTAAAACCTACCGCGTGGCCGGTTTCCGTCAGGGCTGGATGGTGCTGAACGGTCCGAAAAAACATGCGAAAGGCTATATTGAAGGGCTGGAGATGCTGGCATCCATGCGTCTGTGCGCCAACGTACCGGCACAGCATGCGATCCAGACGGCGCTCGGGGGCTATCAAAGCATCAGCGAGTTCATCGTCCCGGGCGGCCGTCTGTATGAACAGCGCAACCGCGCATGGGAACTGATTAATGATATTCCGGGGGTTTCCTGCGTGAAGCCTAACGGCGCGCTGTATATGTTCCCGAAAATCGACGCGAAGCGCTTTAATATTCACGACGACCAGAAAATGGTGCTCGACTTCCTGTTGCAGGAAAAAGTGCTGCTGGTTCAGGGTACGGCGTTTAACTGGCCGTGGCCGGATCACGTGCGTATCGTGACCCTGCCGCGTGAAGACGATCTTGAGATGGCCATCAGCCGCTTTGGGCGCTTCCTCTCCGGGTATCATCAGTAACTGGCCTTTCTGCCGGGTGGCGCTGCGCCTGCCCGGCCTGCACCATCCGCAAATTTGCATCTTCCCTCCCCTCCCCGCACAATGAAGTCTGTCGCAGTGAAGACATAAGGTAACCTATGAGTCAGAGTCATTTTTTTGCCCACCTCTCCCGCCTGAAACTCATCAACCGCTGGCCGCTTATGCGCAACGTACGCACTGAAAACGTGTCAGAGCACAGTTTGCAGGTTGCCATGGTCGCGCACGCGCTGGCCGCGATTAAAAACCGCAAATTCAACGGACAGGTGAATGCCGAGCGTATCGCCCTGCTGGCGATGTACCATGACGCCTCGGAAGTGCTGACCGGGGATCTGCCCACGCCGGTAAAATACTTCAATTCGCAGATTGCGCAGGAATATAAGGCCATTGAGAAGATTGCCCAGCAGAAACTGATCGACATGGTGCCCGAAGAGCTGCGCGATATCTTCGAGCCGCTGATCGACGAGCATCAGTACACGGATGAGGAAAAATCCCTGGTCAAGCAGGCCGATGCGCTGTGCGCCTACCTGAAATGTCTGGAAGAGCTGTCCGCCGGGAATAACGAATTCCTGCTGGCGAAATCGCGCCTGGAAAAAACGCTGGCATCCCGCCGCAGCGAGGAGATGGACTACTTTATGCGCGTGTTTGTGCCAAGCTTCCATCTGTCGCTGGATGAGATTAGTCAGGATTCGCCGCTGTAGTTTTTCGCCCAGCGGCGCTGCGCTTGCAGAGCCTACGGCCGGGTAAGGCGTAGCCGCCACCCGGCGATGTTCTCAGAACGGGAATAAAACCGGAATCAGCACCACGCATACCAGCATCACCAGCACGGTGAACGGCACGCCAATCTTCACGAAGTCGCTGAACTTATAGTTCCCCGGCCCCAGCACCAGCGTATTGACCGGAGAAGAAACCGGCGTCATAAACGCCGCGGACGCCGCCATCGCCACCATCATCGCAAACGGATACGGCGAAACGCCCATGGATTTCGCCATCGCCAACGCAATGGGCGCCATCAGCACCGCCGTGGCGGTATTGGAGATGAACAAACCAATGGTGGCACACATGACGAACAGGCAAATCATCATCAGGTACGGGCCATACCCCCCGCCCGCATCCATCAAGCCTTTAACGATCAGGTCTACCCCGCCGGTTTTCTGAAGCGCCAGGGCAAACGGCATCATCCCGACAATAAGAATAATGCTCGGCCAGTGAATCGCCTTGTAAGCGCTTTCGGCGTCGATACAGCGGAATTTGCCCATCAGCAGACAGGCGATTATTGCCGCCACCGGGTTAGGGATCTCGTCGGTCAGCATTAGCGCGACCATCAGCACCAGACAAAAAATCGCGTGGGGCGCCTGGCTGTGCGCCGGGGATGCATCGCTCTCTTCAATCGGCATATTCAGCACCACAAAGTCGCGGCCTTTCTGCCCGAGCTGGCTAATCAGCTTCCAGTTGCCGACCACGAGGAAGATATCCCCCAGCAGGAGCGGCTCGTCCACGACCGCCCCTTCAAGGGCCACGCCATCGCGCTTCAGGCCCACCACGTTCAGCCCGTAGCGGGTACGAAAGCCGATTTCGCGCACGGTTTTGCCCAATAATTCTGATTCGGGGATCAGGGAGACCTCGGCCATCCCTACATCCAGCGCCTGGTCGGAGAAATACTCGCCGCGCAGCACCATCGGCTCCAGCAGCTGCTCGCTACAGAACTCTCGCAGATCTACGTCCGCCGTGGACATATCGATCAGCAGGACGTCACGCGCGCGGAACTCTGATACCCCGTTCACGTTAACGATAACCCGACGAAAACGACGCCAGCGCTCAACCCCGATGACGTTCGCGCCGTAGCGTTCGCGTAGCTTAAGATCATCCAGCCGCTGCCCCACCATCGGCGACCCCGGGCGGATGGCCAGACGCCGGGCGCGCCCGGTCAGACGGTACTCTTTAATCAGATCGCGGAAAGAGCGCCGCTTCCAGCCCTCTTTGGCTTTGTCCTGCTTTTCGCCTTTCAGCGCGAAACGGGTCAGAAGCATATAGATAATGCCCATCACCAGCACCACCAGGCCGATCGGCGTGACGCTGAAAAAGCTAAACCCCTCAAGCCCCTCACGGATCAGCTCGCTGTTCACGACGAGGTTCGGCGGCGTCGCGACCAGCGTCATCATGCCGCTGATGAGCCCGGCGAAGCTTAACGGCATCATCAGCCGCGACGGAGAGATCTGCATTCTCATGCAGACGCTCAGCACCACCGGAATAAAGATGGCCACGACCCCCGTTGAGCTCATAAACGCGCCCAGCCCGGCAACCGTCAGCATCAGGTAAATCAGCATTTTGGTTTCGCTGCTGCCCGCCACCTTAACCAGCCACGCTCCCATCATTGTCGCCACGCCGGTGCGGACCAGCCCGTCGCCGATGATAAACAGGGCGGCAATCAAAATGACGTTGGGGTCGCTAAACCCGGAAAAGGCTTCCGGCAGGGAAAGCGTACCGCTCAGAACAAACGCAACAATCACAAACAGGGCGACGGCATCCATGCGCACCTTGCCCGTGGCAAACAGAATGATGGCGATTAACAGCAGGCTCAGGACCCAAATCAGTTCACCGTTCACAACATGTCCTTGTCAGTGGAGGAGAAGCCATTCTGCCATAAAAAAAGCCCCGGTAATGCGGGGCTAAATCATGGGATTACATTTTTAGCGAGACGGTTACGATCCCGTCAGAGGCCTTCGAGACGTCGATGGCGGTCAGGGTGTTAATCACAAAATCCGCCTCCTCCAGCCGGGGGGAACCCGCCGGTACGTTAACGGCAATGACGTGGCTCCCGGCGTTCAGACCGGCCAGAACGCCTGCCGCCGCGTCTTCCACCACCACGCACTCCGCAGGGGCAAGGCCCAGCAGTTCAGCGCCGAGCAGAAACGCATCCGGTTCAGGCTTGCCGCGCTTCACGCGCTCAGCGGTAATGAACACGTCCGGCGTCGGTAAACCGGCCGCCTTATGACGGGCATGCGCGACGGGAATCGAGCCGGAGGTGACGATAGCCCACGGGATCTGCGCTTCATTCAGGTGCTCAAGCAGTTCGCGCGCACCGGGCAGCGCGGTAATGCCGTCGGTGTCGGTGGCTTCTATCTGCTCCAGATAGCTGAACTCCGCCTGAATTTCTTCCTCAGAACGTCCCGCCAGGAAGTGCCGCAATGAGGTAATGGCCTGTTTGCCATGGATAAAATTCAGTACGTCCTGATGGTCGATGCCGTGCCGGTCGGCCCAGTGGCACCACGAGCGTTCCACCACCGGCAGCGAATCCACCAGCGTACCGTCCAGATCAAACAGAAAACCTTTACACTGCACACGCACCTCCGTCAGGCATTAATGATTTGTTGAATTTCGTTGCTGCTTAAATGGTACTGACGCGGACAGGCGTGCCACGCGCTCAGCATACGTTGATATTTATCCCACATGGGGGTTTGGGCGTTGAAGCCGTGCGTACCCGCATCAAAATGGGTGTAGCGCCCTTCAGTATTCACCATAAAGCGCACATAGCTCAGATAGCGCGCTTCCGTCGCGGCATCAAAGCCCAGGAACGTCACGCGGCGCTCGTCAATGGACTGCCGATCTTTCAGGTTGGTCCAGGACACATGCAGCGCGTGGTACATCTCCATGATGTCGATAACGATACGGCAGGTTTCCTCTTTCAGCTCGCCAAATTCGCGATCCAGTTCGCGCATTTGCAAGCCAAAGCCACGTTCGACAATGGTTTGCAGGCGGCTGTAGCGCGCAGCGTTATCGGGATCAAGCATAGTCATCATCTTGTACTGGTTAGACAAAATCAGACGTTGAGCATGGGTCATTTCCATCTTTCGACTCCTGTAGCGCATTGCACTGTAAAAAAAAGACACGGTAACTGACTGTTACTGTGCCTTCTTTTGGTCGTCGTTTCGATGATCAATCACAAGTCATCGAGGAATGTTTTATCAAGCTGTTTAAACGCGCGCTTTAACGTGTCCGCCAGCGCCTGATAATCCGGCTTGCCTTCAACCGGGGCGAGCGCCTGCCCGGCCTCCTCCAGTTTTCCACGCACTTCATAAAACCAGTGTAAAATAGAAGGCGGAAGTGGCGTGACGGAACGTTTACCTAACCACCACAGCCCCTGCATCGGCAGGCTTAACGCAAAGAGCGCTGTCGCGACGGCAGGCCCAAGCTGTCCACCTAATGCTATCTGCCAGCACAGGGTAAAGACGGCAACAGGAGGCATAAAGCGGATCGCATAGCGCGTGGCGCGGATGGTACGGTTCTCAATAAACATCGGTGCCAGGCGCTTTTCCATCGGCCACGTCTTAGCGTAATGCTGTCCCCGACGAAACAGACTAAAAAAATTTACGGACGGGATTTCGGGTGTCGACATGGCTGTACCTCAACTTCACATATAAAAATTAAAATTTTCGTGCAAAACCACAACAGGCTATGACAACGTTCAAAATATTTTGTCATCGCTACCCCGTATCGGGTATCCTGTGCCAGCCTGATAGGGCCGTAGACGAGAAGCGTTAACTCGTCAAATTATCGCATATTATGCCATTGTCTGAAAAATGTTCAAAATGGCTTAAAATCATAGGTATTTCTTCCATCCTGCCAGAATGTTCGTTTGGCATGATGTTAATCATAAACGTCTGGGTCAGCTTGCGTTACGCTTTTAGGCTCATTGACGTTTTTTTAGCCACGTATCAATTATAGGTACTTCCATGTCGAGTAAGTTAGTACTGGTTCTGAACTGCGGTAGCTCTTCACTGAAATTCGCCATCATCGATGCGCTCAACGGTGACGAGTACCTCTCTGGTTTGGCCGAATGTTTCCATCTGCCTGAAGCACGTATCAAGTGGAAGATGGACGGCAGCAAACAAGAAGCGGCTTTAGGTGCAGGCGCCGCTCACAGTGAAGCGCTGAACTTTATCGTTAACACTATTCTGGCACAAAAACCAGAACTGTCTGCTCAGCTGACTGCGATTGGTCACCGTATCGTCCACGGCGGCGAAAAATACACCAGTTCCGTGGTGATTGACGACTCTGTGATCCAGGGCATCAAAGACTCTGCGTCTTTCGCACCGCTGCATAACCCGGCTCACCTGATCGGTATCGCTGAAGCACTGAAATCCTTCCCGCATCTGAAAGACAAAAACGTGGCCGTATTTGACACCGCGTTCCATCAGACCATGCCGGAAGAGTCTTACCTCTATGCCCTGCCGTACAGCCTGTACAAAGAGCACGGCGTACGTCGCTACGGCGCACACGGCACCAGCCACTTCTATGTGACTCAGGAAGCCGCAAAAGTACTGAACAAGCCGGTTGAAGAAGTCAACATCATCACCTGCCACCTGGGCAACGGTGGTTCTGTTTCAGCTATCCGCAACGGTAAGTGTGTTGACACCTCTATGGGTCTGACCCCGCTGGAAGGTCTGGTGATGGGTACCCGTTCCGGTGATATCGACCCGGCGATCATCTTCCACCTGCACGACACCCTGGGCATGAGCGTTGACGACATCAACAAAATGCTGACCAAAGAGTCTGGCCTGCTGGGTCTGACCGAAGTCACCAGCGACTGCCGTTACGTTGAAGACAACTACGACAGCAAAGAAGATGCTAAGCGTGCAATGGACGTTTACTGCCACCGTCTGGCGAAGTACATCGGTTCTTACACCGCGCTGATGGACGGTCGTCTGGATGCGGTTATCTTCACCGGCGGCATCGGTGAGAACGCGGCAATGGTACGTGAGCTGTCCCTGGGCAAACTGGGCGTACTGGGCTTCGAAGTCGATCACGAGCGTAACCTGGCTGCCCGCTTCGGCAAGTCTGGCTTCATCAACAAAGAAGGCACCCGCCCGGCTATCGTTATCCCAACTAACGAAGAGCTGGTCATCGCGCAAGACGCGTGCCGCCTGACTGCCTGATTCCACACCGCCAGCAATGCTGGCGGTGCTGTTTTGTAGCCCGCCCAACGCGGCGGTAACGAAAGAGGATAAACCGTGTCCCGTACTATTATGCTGATCCCTACCGGAACCAGCGTCGGCCTGACCAGCGTCAGCCTCGGCGTGATCCGCGCTATGGAACGCAAAGGCGTTCGTCTGAGCGTCTTTAAGCCTATCGCCCAGCCTCGTGCCGGTGGCGATGCGCCAGACCAGACCACCACCATCGTGCGTAAGAATTCCAATCTTCCTGCGGCTGAACCGCTGAAGATGAGCCACGTTGAGTCTCTGCTCTCCAGCAACCAGAAAGACGTGCTGATGGAAGAGATCATCGCCAACTACCACGCTAACGCGCAGGACGCGGAAGTGGTGCTGGTTGAAGGCCTGGTCCCGACCCGTAAACACCAGTTTGCCCAGTCCCTGAACTTTGAAATCGCGAAAACCCTGAACGCAGAGATCGTTTTCGTGATGTCCCAGGGTACTGATACCCCAGAGCAGCTGAAAGAGCGTATCGAACTGACGCGCAGCAGCTTCGGCGGTGCGAAAAATACCAGCATCACCGGCGTGATCGTTAACAAACTGAACGCACCGGTTGATGAACAGGGCCGTACGCGTCCTGACCTGTCCGAAATCTTCGACGACTCATCCAAAGCGAAAGTTATCAAGGTTGACCCGGCTAAGCTGCAAGATTCCAGCCCACTGCCTGTTCTGGGCGCGGTGCCATGGAGCTTCGATCTGATTGCCACCCGTGCAATCGATATGGCGCGTCACCTGAACGCTACCGTGATCAACGAAGGCGATATCAATACCCGCCGCGTGAAGTCCGTGACCTTCTGTGCGCGCAGCATTCCGCACATGCTGGAGCACTTCCGCGCAGGTTCCCTGCTGGTGACCTCCGCAGACCGTCCGGACGTGCTGGTTGCTGCCTGCCTGGCGGCGATGAACGGCGTGGAAATCGGTGCAATTCTGCTGACCGGCGGCTACGAAATGGACGCGCGTATCAGCAAGCTGTGCGAACGTGCGTTCGCGACCGGCCTGCCGGTCTTCATGGTGAACACCAACACCTGGCAGACCTCCCTGAGCCTGCAAAGCTTCAACCTGGAAGTGCCGGTTGATGACCACGAGCGTATCGAGAAGGTTCAGGAATACGTTGCGGGCTACATCGACGCAGACTGGATTGAATCCCTGACCGCGACCTCCGAGCGCAGCCGCCGTCTGTCTCCTCCAGCCTTCCGCTACCAACTGACCGAGCTGGCGCGTAAAGCGGGCAAACGCGTGGTTCTGCCAGAAGGCGACGAACCACGTACCGTTAAAGCGGCGGCCATCTGTGCTGAGCGCGGTATCGCGACCTGTGTACTGCTGGGTAATCCGGATGAGATCAACCGCGTTGCGGCGTCTCAGGGCGTTGAGCTGGGCGCTGGCATCGAAATCGTCGACCCAGAAGTGGTGCGCGAAAGCTACGTTGCCCGTCTGGTTGAGCTGCGTAAGAACAAGGGCATGACCGAAGCCGTTGCGCGCGAGCAGCTGGAAGACAACGTGGTGCTGGGCACGCTGATGCTGGAGCAGGACGAAGTTGACGGTCTGGTTTCCGGTGCGGTTCACACCACCGCGAACACCATCCGCCCACCGTTGCAGCTGATCAAAACCGCACCGGGCAGCTCTCTGGTTTCCTCCGTGTTCTTCATGCTGCTGCCTGAACAGGTTTACGTTTACGGCGACTGCGCGATCAACCCGGATCCAACCGCAGAGCAGCTGGCAGAAATCGCTATCCAGTCTGCTGACTCCGCGACTGCCTTCGGTATTGAACCACGCGTAGCGATGCTCTCCTACTCCACCGGCACCTCTGGTGCAGGTAGCGACGTAGAGAAAGTCCGTGAAGCAACCCGCATTGCGCAGGAAAAACGTCCCGATCTGATGATCGACGGCCCGCTCCAGTACGATGCTGCCGTCATGGCTGACGTGGCGAAATCTAAAGCGCCAAACTCGCCGGTTGCAGGTCGCGCTACCGTGTTCATCTTCCCGGATCTGAACACCGGTAACACCACCTATAAAGCGGTACAGCGTTCAGCAGACCTGATCTCCATCGGGCCAATGCTGCAAGGCATGCGCAAACCTGTGAACGACCTGTCCCGTGGTGCGCTGGTTGACGATATCGTCTACACCATCGCGCTGACGGCGATCCAGTCTTCGCAGCAGCAGCAGTAATGTTAAAAAGCCCGGTGGCGCTAGCGCTTACCGGGCCTGCGGTTTTATAGGCCGGATAAGCGAAGCGCCATCCGGCAAGAAAGGCGACCACTTAACCGGTCGCCTTTTTTATTACAGTAGCTCACGCGCCGCCGAGACAATGTCATGCGCCGTCAGGCCATACTCTTTTTGCAGGAAGTCCTGCGTGCCCACCTGGCCATAACGTTCCTTCACACCTACCCGACGCATAGGCACCGGACAGGTTTCCACCAGCACTTCCGCCACCGCCGATCCCAGCCCGTTGTGAATGCTGTGGTTTTCGCAGGTCACAATACGCCCGGTTTTCTCTGCATAGTTTTTCACCAGCATCCGATCGATGGGCTTCAGGGTAAACATGTCGATGACCGCTGCGCTTACCCCCTCCTGTTCAAGCTGGCGCGCCGCCTCCAGCGCTTCCGCCACCATAATGCCGTTGGCAATTAGCGTGATATCGCTTCCCTCGCGCAGCACGTTGCCCTTGCCGATGGTGAAGGTTGACCCAGGGGCATAGACGCTCGGCGCCTGCTTGCGGATGGTACGCACCCAGTAGAAGCCTTCCAGGTCGATAAGCTGACGCAGCACGTCCTCGAACATCACCGCATCGGTGACTTCCAGCACCACAGAGTGCGCCAGACCGCGCACGATGCCCATATCCTCGAACGACATATGCGTCCCGCCGTTGTGGCAGGCCGTCACGCCCGCATCCGAGGCAATCACCTTCACGTTATTGCGCTGGTAGTCCAGGCACATAAACAGCTGGTCGAAGCAGCGACGGCTGGCGAAGGCGGTAAAAGTGTGCACGAACGGCTTACGTCCGGTGAGCGACAGCCCGGCGGCCGTTCCGATCACGTTGGCCTCCATAATGCCGCAGTTGATGACGTGCTGTGGATAATCCCGCGCTACGCCGTCCATCGCCATCGAACTCATCAGGTCCGCCTCGAGCGCAACGATCTCGCTCCCGGCCTCAATCTGCCTGGCCACAAAGCCCGCGTAGACCTTACGCATCTCAACCGA
The DNA here is from genome assembly GCF_014982165.1 of Enterobacter cloacae complex sp. P24RS. Classification (NCBI taxonomy): domain Bacteria; kingdom Pseudomonadati; phylum Pseudomonadota; class Gammaproteobacteria; order Enterobacterales; family Enterobacteriaceae; genus Enterobacter; species Enterobacter cloacae complex sp. P24RS. The sequence continues at coordinate 60,645 of NZ_JADCKU010000008.1, read as the reverse complement.
ATCTTTCTGTCCTGCCGGTGCAACCTTAATCATGTGAAGCCTCCAGTTGGCGAATCGTCTCGTTGAGCGTCGCTTTGCTCTCCTCGGTTAATCGCAGGTGATGCGAATTACTGAGCTGTTCCAGATACGGCACCCCCTGCCCTTTAATGCTGTCGAGGATCACCACCCGCGGACGCGCATTGGCCTCAGGGATCGGTGAAGTCACCTTCAGCAGTGCCGGAATGTCGTTCCCTTTGACCGTCACCACGTCAAAGCCAAAGGCGCGGAATTTGCCCTCCAGGTCGAAGGCACAGATGATTTCGTCCAGTTCACCGTCGAGCTGCTGTTTGTTCCAGTCCACGAACACGGTCAGGTTGTTCAGTCGATGGTGAGCGATAAACTGGAAGGCTTCCCAGCACTGGCCTTCGTTTAGCTCCCCGTCACCGACGATGCAGAACACGCGGTTAGGCCTTCCTGCCAGCTTGTGCGACAGCGCCATGCCGCCCGCAATCGAGATCCCCTGCCCCAGCGAACCGGTGGTGGCATCCACGCCGCGGGTTTTCAGGCGGTCCGGGTGGCTGGGCAGACGTGTTCCGTTCTGATTCAGCGTGCTCAGCTCTTCAACCGGGAAGTAGCCCTTAATCGCCAGCGTGCTGTAGAGCGCCGGGCCCGCATGGCCTTTCGACAGCACAAAGTAATCGCGCTCTGGCCAGTCCGGGTCGGCCGGGTCTATTTTCATCACCGCGCCGTACAGTACCGCCAGCGTTTCAACGACTGACATGCTGCCGCCGTAGTGGCCAAAGCCCAGCTGCGTCAGGGACTTCAGGGTCTCAAGACGGATCTGACGCGCCAGTTCGGTTATCTCATTCTCATTCATGATTTGGCTCCGGGGTTTTCCTGCGCGTTACCGCCCGCAGGTTTGTTTTTAGCGAAGATGTTGTAAGCCACCAGCAGCGCGAACAACACAACAACCAGTCCGGTGATGGCAAGCGGCGACAGGAAGCGCGCAAGATTGCCGAGCACAATCCCGACCGCACCAAAATCAGCGTCCGAGAAGGTGGTATTTGCAAAGCCAATCGCGCCCAGAACAGGCAGCAGGAGGACCGGCAGGAAGGTGATCAGCAGGCCGTTGGCAAACGCGCCAATCATCGCCCCGCGACGTCCGCCGGTGGCGTTCCCAAACACGCCCGCCGTCGCACCGGTGAAGAAATGCGGCACCACGCCCGGGAGGATCAGCACCCAGCTAAACTGACCGCAGATCAACAAGCCCACAATCCCGCCGAGGAAGCTGAACAGGAAGCCAATCAGCACCGCGTTTGGCGCATACGGGTAGACCACCGGGCAGTCCAGCGCAGGCCGCGCGTTCGGCACCAGTTTTTCAGAGAAGCCGGTAAAGGCCGGGACGATTTCCGCCAGAATCAGGCGCACGCCTTGCAGGATGATGAAGACGCCTGCTGCGAAGGTGATCGCCATGATAATGGCGTACACCAGGTAGTTTTGCCCGCCGCTGAAGGTGGACTCCACGTACTCGCGCCCGGCGCTCACCGCCATGATCAGGTAGATAATCATCATGGTCAGCGAAATTGAGATCGAGCTGTCACGCAGGAAGCTGAGGTTCTTCGGCAGGTTCATCTCTTCGGTGGAGCGCGAGCCTTTGCCGACCCTGCTGCCAATCCAGCCGGACAGCACGTAGCCCAGCGTACCGAAATGACCGAAGGCGATCTCATCGTTGCCGGTGATACGCTTCATATAGCGCTGCGCAATCGCCGGGAAGAAGGCCATAATCAGGCCGAGGATCAGCGAACCGGTAAAGACCAGCCCTACTCCCTCGAAGCCTGCGACCGTCAGGATCACGCCGATCATGCACGCCATGTAGAAGGTGTGGTGCCCGGTCAGGAAGATATACTTCAGGCGGGTAAAGCGCGCGACGATAATATTCGCCACCATCCCGAAGGCCATAATTAGCGCAGTCGATGCACCGTATTTTTCCAGGGCAATGGATACAATCGCTTCATTGTTGGGAATAATGCCCTGAATATTAAAAGCGTGCTCAAACATACCGCCTAACGGATTTAAAGAGCCTACCAGCACGGTGGCGCCACCGCCCAGAACAATAAAGCCAAGAATGGTTTTAATCGTGCCTTTTACCACATCAGAAAAGGCTTTTTTCTGCGCGACAAGACCAATTAAGGCAATTAACCCTACCAGGACTGAAGGGACTTTTAAAATATCAACAACGAAATTCAGCGTTTCAAGGATAAACATATCCACCTCGCCTAATCAGGATTATTGTCTTTCGAACCAGGCGCGCAGCTGCGCTTCGAGTTCGTTGATATCGATAATATTGTTGATGACCACCAGCTGGCTTTCCGGCACGCTGGCGCTGGCCGCAATGTCTTTCGCCATCACAAACAGGTCTGCCGCGCCCGGCGTGGCCGAGGAGAGGTCGGAGTGTTCCACCTCGGCCTCAATCTCCAGTTTTTTGAGCACCTTTTTAATATTCATTTCGACCATAAAACTGCTGCCCAGGCCGGAGCCGCAAATAGCCATAATTTTCATTGTTATCCCCTTTTTTGAGTAGAGTACGCTCCATCACGCTGACGCGTAATGTTGAGATGAAACGGATTAAAGAATTAAATCAGAAGCGGTCGATGATGGTTTTTATCTCCTCCAGCGTGTTCGCCCGGTGTAATTCAGCCATATCCTCGTCGCTGGAAAATAATTCCGCTAACGCCGAAATCATTTCGATATGGCTATGTTTGTCCGGCGCCGCCAGCATTACAATCACATTGACGGGGTCAAACTCACCGGCACCAAAAGAGACGCCCTGTTTCAGTTTTAATAATGACAGGCCGAGACCTTTCGCCCCCTCTTCCGGCCGTGCATGCGGCATTGCCAGGCCGGGAGCCAGTACATAGTAGGGTCCTAGCGCGTGGTGCTGCTCGATGATCGCCGTGACGTATTCTGGCGCAATCACCTGCAAATCCAGCAGCGGTTTCGCGCTCAGCTCCAGCGCCTGCGGCCAGTTTTCAACGCTATCCTGTAGCGTTATGGTTGTATCATATATCCACTTTTTGAGCACTTTTCACTCCCGCTAAAGCCCAGACATGGGCAAACTCTATTCAACCCATCAATCATTGACTGCGATCGCGATCACAAAGATAGCGCTACCAATAACTAACATGCAGAACTGTGATAGCGCTATCAAATTGCTATCATGGTGTGAAATCACAGCAAAAAAAGGGATTTAAGGCGTATACTGCCTGTCACGTAAAATAAGGATGAAACTGACTCACGTCCTGTCAGCAGGAAGATGTATGTCTTTAACCCGAAAACGCCGCAGTACCGGAAAAGTAACGCTCGCGGATGTCGCGCAGCTTGCCGGCGTAGGCACGATGACCGTTTCCCGTGCTCTCCGCACGCCCGAACAGGTTTCCGATAAACTGCGTGAAAAAATTGAAGCTGCGGTGCAGGAGCTGGGTTACATGCCCAATCTTGCTGCCAGCGCGCTAGCTTCAGCGTCGTCATGGACGATTGCGATGGTTGTTCCCAATCTTTCCGAAGCTGGATGTTCCGAGATGTTCGCCGGGCTACAGCAGGTGCTTCAGCCTGCGGGCTACCAGATCATGCTGGCGGAATCTCAGCACCGGCTTGAACAGGAAGAGAAATTGCTCGAAACGCTGCTGGCATCGAACATCGCCGCGGCAATATTACTCAGCGTTGAACACTCTGATACCGTGCGGCACTGGCTTAAAAACGCCTCTATCCCGGTAATGGAAATGGGTGCGATGCGTGCCGATCCGATTGATATGAATATCGGGATTGATAATGTCGCCGCCATGTATGAACTCACAGAAATGGTGATCCAGCGCGGCTACCAGAATATCGGCCTGCTGTGTGCGAACCAGGAGCAGTGGATTTTTCAGCAGCATTTGCAGGGCTGGTACAAGGCGATGCTGCGCCACCATATGTCGCCGAACAGGGTGATTAATGCCGCCATGCCGCCAAACTTCTCTACCGGCGCGGCGCAGCTGCCCGAGTTCCTGCTGGCGTGGCCAGAGCTGGACGCGCTGGTGTGCGTGTCCGATGAGCTCGCCTGCGGCGCGCTGTATGAGTGCCAGCGTCGGCGCATCAAAGTGCCGGACGATTTAGCGGTGGTGGGCTTTGGCGACAGCGACGTCAGCCGCGTCTGTCAGCCGCCGCTGACGACGATGGCGGTGCCGCATCGCAAGATTGGTATTGAAGCCGGGAAAGCGTTACTGGAACGACTAAACGACGGGGGCTGGCGCGACCATAAGCCCATCGCGTCCAGCCTGTGCCTGCGGGAAAGCTGTTAAGGCTTACTCAGCCTCTTCCTCTTTCTCCGCTCTATTTTCCGGTTTAGCGGATTCGTTTTTGGCGTTGCGGGTCATCCACAGCGCCAGTGCTTTTAAGGAATCCGGGGTGAACTCGTCGCAACGCGCGGTGATCTCTTCCGGCGTCATCCAGCTGACTTCGCTCACTTCCTCTTCCTGCAAGGCGAAAGGCCCATGGGAAACGCAGCTAAACAGCCCGCCCCAGACGCGGCAATGCTCATCTTCAAAATAAAACTGGCCGTGCTCGGCAAACGGCACGCCAGCGATACCTAACTCTTCTTCCGCTTCACGACGCGCGGAATCCAGCAGCACTTCATCGGCCTGCACGACGCCACCCGCTGTGGCATCCAGCATACCAGGAAGAAAATCTTTGGTGTCGGTGCGACGCTGGACCAGAATCTTGCCCATGCCGTCATGAACAACGATGTACGTCGCGCGGTGACGCAGACGCTCCGCACGCATTTGTTCGCGGCTGGCCTGCGCGATCACTTCATTTTCTTCGCTGACAATGTCAACCCATTCAGTACTTGCCAAATGATTCTGCTCCACCATCGGGAAACCTTCTCGTCTAAGCGCTCTTTCGGCGCGTTTGCAGTTGAGGTGTAACTTACGGATTAATCGCTATCTGTGCAATAACTTGCTGATCATTAAGTGCTATAACGCTTAATGTACCGTCTTCGTACATGCCGTAGCTTGCCGGGTAACCGCCCTTTGGAATGCTGACGGACCCGGGGTTGAAGTAATAAATGCCTTCACGTTTTTCCGCCACCGGAATATGAGTATGGCCAGAAACCAGGACATCGCCAGCGGCGAGTGACGGCAGGTTATCCGGGCCGAACAGGTGCCCATGGGTCAGGAACAAACGGCTGTTTTCCATCAGCACCTGCTGCCAGGGAGCGGTGATGGGAAAGTGCAGCAGCATCTGGTCAACTTCACTGTCACAGTTGCCGCGCACGGCAATGATGCGCGAAGCGTGCTGATTCAATTTTTCCGCCACCTGCGCCGGGGCATAGCCTTCCGGCAGCGCATTGCGCGGGCCATGGTTTAATACATCACCCAGGATGACCAGCCATTGCGCCCCGCTTTGGGCAAACAGCGAAAGCACGCGTTCGGTCGCGGGCAGCGATCCATGGATATCCGACGCAAACATCAGTTTCATCAGTTACTCCTCCGACAATCAGACTGCCCCTATCATACCTCAAGCGCCTCGTCCGATCAGCCCGCGCGCTTAGCGGAGAGTGCCACATAGCGCTGCACCGACGCGCGTTGCCACTGGAACCCGGCATAATCCACCAGCAGCTGCGGGACGGCATCCCCGTTGAGGATCAGGCGATTGAGCATCAGCGCCAGATCGGCGTCGGCAATACACCACTCGCCAAACAGGTTCGGACTGCCGTGAGCCAGCAGCGAGGAGGCCGTCTCAATCAGCTTTTGCGCGCTGGCTTCCCCCTCCGCGCTGAGCGCCGGCTTTTTGACGCCAGCGAAGACCACGTCCGTGGAGCGCTCGACGCGAATCGGCACCAGATCGCTGCGCAGCCACGCCTGGATCTGACGGGCGCGGGCGCGCTTTTGCAGATCGTGAGGATAGATGCGTTCCCACTCTGGCGGAGCAAAGCGATCTTCCAGATACTCGTCAATCGCCGAGGATTCGCTCAGCTCAAAGCCGTCAATCTCCAGCACGGGAACCCGTCGGGTAAGCGCGTAGCCCTGCCACTGGGGCTTCAGATGTTCGCCGCTGTCCAGGTCAATAGTTTTCAGATTCACGGCGAGCCCCTTTTCAGCCAGCGCCACGTAAACGCTCATAACATAAGGAGAAAAGAAGTTCGCATCGGACCACAACGTTATTACAGGCTGGCTCATGACATCCTCATTAACTGATTGGTTTTCACTCAACATATAATCTCTTTGCCTCGCTGTCACCTGATGAAAACTCACGATTTTCTGCCAGCACCTATACTGTTTTTTCATGGCAACACTCTTCACACTGACAGGAGTTGAGAATGATCGATCTCTATTATGCCCCCACCCCGAATGGCCATAAGATCACCCTCTTTCTCGAAGAAGCCGAAGTGGAGTACCGGATCGTTCGCGTGGATATCAGTAAAGGGGACCAGTTCCGCCCCGTTTTTTTGGCCATATCGCCCAACAATAAAATTCCGGCCATTATTGATAACCTGCCCTCTGACGGCGGCAAACCGTTAAGCCTGTTTGAGTCCGGAGAGATATTGCTCTATCTGGCGGAGAAAACCGGCAAGCTCCTGAGCGGTGAACTGCGCGAGCGTCACCAGACCCTTCAGTGGCTGTTCTGGCAGTCAAGCGGCCTGGGGCCCATGCTGGGGCAGAACCACCACTTTACCGCGTATGCGCCGCAGACTATCCCTTACGCCATTGAGCGATACCAGGTCGAAACCCAGCGCCTGTACGGTGTTCTGAATCGTCGGCTGGAAAAATCACCGTGGCTCGGTGGTGAGCATTACAGCATCGCCGATATCGCCTGCTGGCCGTGGATCAACACCCATGAACGCCACCGGATCGACCTGGCCTCTTATCCGGCGGTGAACAACTGGTTTGAGCGCATCAGGACCCGACCGGCCACCGAACGCGCGATGCAAAAAATCCATCAGATTTGAGCCTGCGCCCCGTTGGGTACAGGTGTTCTCCTCATGTATGATGAGGCAGAAATACTGACACGGAGAAGACCTGCAATGTCCCAGCATGACGCTATTATTCGTATAAAAAACTTACGCTTACGCACGTTCATCGGTATTAAAGAGGAGGAGATCGCTAATCGCCAGGATATCGTGGTGAATGTGGTGATCCATTACCCGGCAGACAAGGCGCGCGCCAGCGAGGATATCAATGACGCGCTGAACTATCGCACGATCACCAAAAGCATCATCCAGTACGTTGAGAACAACCGTTTTGCGCTACTGGAAAAATTAACTCAGGATGTGCTCGATATCGCACGCGAACACCACTGGGTCACTTATGCTGAAGTAGAGATCGATAAACTTCACGCCCTGCGCTACGCCGACTCCGTCTCGATGACGTTAAGCTGGCAGCGCCAGGCGTAAACCTGGAGGTAGTATGAAGATTCTGCTCACCGGCGGTACGGGCCTGATTGGTCGCCATCTCATTCCACGCTTGCAGGCGTTGCATCACGACATCACCGTGGTCACGCGCAGCCCGGAGAAAGCCCGTCAGGTGCTGGGTGCCGGCGTTGAGATCTGGAAAGGCCTGGCGGAACGGCAGGATCTGAACGGCTTTGACGCCGTCATTAACCTCGCGGGTGAACCTATTGCCGATAAACGCTGGACCGAAGAGCAAAAGCAGCGTTTATGCAGCAGCCGCTGGAACATGACCGAAAAGCTGGTTGAGCTGATTCGCAACAGCGAGACGCCGCCTTCGGTGCTGATTTCCGGTTCTGCTACAGGCTACTATGGCGATCTCGGTGAAGTGGTGGTGACCGAAGAGGAGCCACCGCACAACGAGTTTACCCATAAACTCTGCGCCCAGTGGGAGCGTATCGCCTGCGCGGCGCAGAGCGATAAGACACGCGTCTGTCTGCTGCGCACCGGCGTGGTGCTTGCCCCGAAGGGCGGTATCCTCGGTAAAATGCTGCCGCCGTTTAAAATGGGGCTTGGCGGTCCTATCGGTAACGGACGGCAGTATCTGGCGTGGATCCATATCGACGATATGGTCAACGGCATTCTCTGGCTGCTGGATAACGACCTGCGCGGGCCGTTTAACATGGTGTCTCCGTATCCGGTACGTAATGAGCAGTTTGCTCATGCCCTGGGCCATGCCCTGCATCGCCCGGCGGTGCTGCGCGTGCCTGCGACGGCGATTCGGCTGCTGATGGGTGAATCGTCGGTGCTGGTGCTGGGCGGCCAGCGCGCGCTGCCAAAACGGCTGGAAGCGGCCGGATTTACGTTCCGCTGGTATGATTTAGAAGAGGCGCTGGGGGATGTGGTGCGGTGAATATGTTACAGTCATACGCCATGTCTGGATGATATGGCGTAACTATGGCAACCCTCACCACAACCCGGCTTCACCTCTCTCCTTTCAAACCCTCTGACTGGGCGTTCTTCCGCTCACTGCGGGAAGATCCCACCGTCATGCGCTACATGGCTGCTATCACGCCGGAAAAAGAGACGCGCCGCGTATTTGCCGCACGCCTGATGGCGGAGCATGTCTTCGTGATCCGTCTGCATAATGACGATACGCCGCTCGGGGATATCGGGCTGCAAATCAGCGCAGCGAACCGTGAAGAGGCGGATATTGGCTATACCGTGGTGCCTGCCGCGCAGGGAAAAGGTATTGCCAGCGAGGCGCTGCGCGCGGTATGTGATTACGCCTTTAACCCGATCGGCGTGAAGGCGATTAATGCGTATGTACTGGCGGATAATGGCGGTTCGGTACGCGTGCTGGAGAAGGCCGGTTTTGTGCGTACGCAGGTGCTGGAGAAAGCATACGAGATTAACGGGGTGCGGTATGACGACTGGGTGTATCGGCTGGAGCGTGGTGCACCCTGAATGCAGGGCAGCGGCCTACGGTTTTTGTAGGCCCGGTAAGCGAAGCGCCACCGGGCGATTAAGCTGCACCGCCGTCTGATGCCCTCTTTATTTCAGAGATCCCTTCAGGAACTGCTGCAAGCGCGGGCTTTGCGGGTTCGCCAGCACCTCATCAGGATGCCCCTGCTCCTCAATCTTGCCCTGATGCAGGAAGATAACGTGGTTAGAAACGTTACGGGCGAAGCCCATCTCATGCGTCACCACCACCATCGTTTTGCCCTCTTCAGCCAGCTTCTGCATGATGCGCAGCACCTCGCCAACAAGTTCCGGGTCCAGCGCGGAGGTCGGTTCGTCAAACAGCAAAACTTCCGGCTCCATCGCCAGCGCGCGGGCGATGGAGACGCGCTGCTGCTGACCACCTGACAGGTGCACCGGGTATTTGATCTGCTGACGCTCGTCGATACCCACTTTCGCCAGGTATTTCACCGCACGCTCGCGGGCCTCCTGCTTGCTTAAGCCGAGCACCTGAACCGGCGCTTCCATCACGTTCTCCAGCACCGTCATGTGGCTCCAGAGGTTGAAGTGCTGGAAGACCATCGTCAGGCGCGTACGCAGCAGGCGCAGCTGGTTTTTATCCGCCACTTTAAGCTGGCCGTCTTTATCACGGACCATATTAATGTTCTGTCCGCTCACCACAATCGAACCTTCGCTCGGTTTTTCGAGGAAGTTGATGCAGCGCAGGAAGGTACTTTTACCCGAACCTGATGAACCGATAATACTGATCACGTCGCCCGCGTTAGCTTCCAGCGACACCCCTTTCAGCACTTCATGTTCGCCGTAGCGCTTGTGCAAATCAATTACGTTTAATTTGTTCTCAGCCATCATAAATTCTCAGTGCGTCGACGGTTTTATATGCTGCAACCAGCGTTTTTCAGCCTTACGGAACAGGCTGATCAGGACGTAAGAAATGATCAAATAGAGTACTGCCGCAATGCCAAACGCCGTAAACGGCTGATACGTCGCAGAGTTAATATCGCGCGCAATCTTTAACAGATCCGGTACCGTGGCGGTAAAGGCCAGTGCCGTTGAATGCAGCATTAAAATCACTTCGTTGCTGTACGCCGGCAGCGCAATACGCAGCGCTGAAGGCAGAATAATACAGCGGTAAAGCTTCACGGAGGAGAAGCCGTACGCGCGCGCCGCCTCGATCTCTCCGTGCGGCACGGAACGAATGGCACCGGCGAAGATCTCGGTGGTATAGGCGCAGGTATTGAGCGTCAGCGCCAGCACCGTACAGTTCAGGCCGCTGCGGAAGAACGCGTTCAGCATCTCGGTGCCTTTCACGATCTCAAGCGTGTACATCCCCGAATAGAACACCAGCAGCTGTACGTACAGCGGCGTACCGCGAAACACGTAGGTAAACAGCCAGATCGGGAACTGGATAAATTTATTGTTCGACACGCGGCCAATGGCCAAAAACACCGCCAGAATGCCGCCCATTACTACCGAGGAAATCAGCAGCCACAGCGTGATCGCCACGCCCGTGAAGCGGTAGCCGTCCGTCCACAGCAGGGATTTCCAGTACTCCTGAATAATCTCAATCACAGGTCAGCCCTCTTCACACCCACGGAATAGCGACGTTCGAGCAGAAGCAGCACACCATTGGAGACGGTCGTAAAGACCAGATAAATCACGCCGCAGACCACCGCAAAGTAGAACGGTTCCCAGGTGCTCTTACCCGCCAGCTGCGTGGCCTTAACCACGTCTTCCAGACCCAGCAGGGAGACCAGCGCCGTCGCCTTGAGAATAACCTGCCAGTTGTTGCCGATACCCGGCAGCGCGTAACGCATCATGGCCGGGAACATGATCCGGCGAAACGTTTGTGAGGAGGTAAAACCGTAGGCAGTCGCCGCTTCAATATGTCCCTTCGGCACGGCCATATACGCGCCGCGAAAGGTCTCGGTGAAGTAGGCGCCGTAGATAAAACCAAGGGTAATGATACCGGCCACCATCGGGTCGATATCGATCTGATCCATGCCGATAGCGTCCGTCACGCCGTTGAGTGCGATTTGCAGGCCGTAAAAGATCAGCAGCATCAGCACCAGGTCAGGCACGCCGCGAATCAGCGTGGTATAGCCTTCAAATATCAGCGCCAGCGGTCTGTTGGCGGATAACTTTGCCCCCGCGCCCGCCAGGCCTATCAGCACCGCCAGCACCACGGAGCTGATGGCCAGCTCAAGGGTGACAAGCGCGCCCTGTAAAATAACGCCAGAAAATCCGTACAGCATACCGCGTGCCCTGTCGTCTCGTGAGTGGTGGAACCGTGTCTTTTCCCCTCCCGCAACGGGAGGGGCCGCACGTTATCAGACGGGGCGATTAGCCGCCGTAGACGTTAAAATCGAAGTACTTTTTCGCCAGCTTGTCGTAGGTGCCGTCCGCGCGCATCTCGGCGAACGCTTTGTTCAGAGCCTCACGCAGTTCGTTGTCTTCTTTACGCAGGCCCATACCGGTGCCTACGCCAAAGAGTTTTTCATCCTTAATGGACGGACCGCCGAACTTGTAATCTTTACCCACAGGCTGCTTCAGGAAGCCTTCGCTTGCCGCCACTTCATCCTGGAATGCGGCATCAATGCGGCCTGCGGTCAGGTCTGCGTAGATATTTTCCTGGCCCTGGTAAGAGACAATTTCAATGCCCTTAGGCGCCCAGTGCTCGTTGCCGTAGGTTTCCTGCGTGGTCCCCTGCAACACGCCCACGCGCTTGCCTTTGAGAGACTCAAGGGTTGGCTGAATGTCAGAGGATTTCGCCACTACCAGACGTGAATCAGCCGCGTAGAGTTTGTCGGTGAAGGCAATCTCCTGCTGACGTTTTTCAGTGATGGAAAGGGAGGACATGATCACGTCGATTTTTTTCGCTTTCAGGGACGGGATCAGCGCATCCAGCGGGTTTTCAACGTAGGTACATTGCGCTTTAATGCGTTTGCACAGCTCGTTAGCCAGATCGATGTCAAAACCGACCAGTTCCCCCTTCGCATTCTTCGATTCAAAAGGTGCGTAGGTTGGATCAGTTCCAATACGAATTTTCTGCGGAATTGCTGCGAATGCCGCGGTGGCGCTGGAAAAGGCCAGTACCAGAGAAAGTGACAACACCAGTTTTTTCATATCTGTCCTCAACAAACTGTCTTAATACGAGATTTTACGACCACGGGGTGCCGTTAATGTGCCATTAATCCCCTCATTCAGGCAAAGATTAATGCCTCTGAACGGGAATTTTTGCATTTTAAATGCTTAACTATGCACACAGCGATCCAATACGGTGCATTCCCTGCACCATACTGGAACATTACACCGTGGGATGCACCACATCAGTGCATCCCGTTCAGGCATTAATCACCGTAGACGTTAAAATCGAAGTATTTCTTCGCCAGTTTGTCGTAGGTACCGTCTTTACGCAGCTCGTTAAACGCTTTGTCGAAGGCGGCTTTCAGCTCGGTATCATCCTTACGCAGGCCAATACCGGTGCCGTCGCCAAAGTATTTTTTATCTTTAACTGACGGGCCAGCAAAGGCGTACTCTTTACCCGCAGGCTGCTTCAGGAAGCCTTCGCTCGCGGCAACTTCATCCTGGAACGCGGCATCCAGACGGCCCGCCGCCAGGTCAGAGTAGATCAGATCCTGGTTCTGGTAGGCGACCACATCGACGCCCTTCTCGCGCCAGTTGGCGTTCGCGTAGCCTTCCTGGGTTGAGCCCTGAAGCACGCCAACATGCTTACCTTTCAGCGAGTCGATGGTCGGCTGGATTGGGGAGCCTTTCGCGGCAATCAGACGTGAATCGGCAGCGTAGAGCTTCTCAGAGAAGGCGATCTCCTGCTGACGTTTTTCCGTGATGGAGAGAGAAGAGATAATGGCGTCGATTTTCTTGGCTTTCAGCGACGGGATCAGCGCGTCAAAGTCACTGCCCACCCATGTGCACTTCACTTCCATGCGTTTGCACATCTCATTTCCCAGATCGATATCAAACCCCACGAAATCGCCCTTCGCATCCTTGGATGAGAATGGCGCGTAAGTTGCGTCTGTACCGATACGAACTGTCTGTGGAAGCGCTGCATAGCTGCCTGCTGCTGCACTCAAGCCCACGAGCAAAGACAGAGCCAGAACCGTCTTCTTCATACATTTACCCTCAAGAACCGTGATTTTATTATGGTTTATGTTGTGTGTTGTGTTGCAGGCTGCTCTTGCAGGTCTTATGCCACATTGTCGTCGGGTCAAGACTACGACGTTAAATATGTTAATAAAACGTTGCGATACTGCCTTAATGGTGAAAGATAGCAGGTCTGCCGAACGAACCGGAAAGAGAAAAAGGGAAAAAGCGAATTAAATGTCGAGGATATGATCGCGGTTGCAGTTTTGCCCTGAAACAGGGCAAATTGGCTTTTCATGCACCCTGGTTGTGCACGGCTTCACGTACCCTGCCAGCGGACAAAGAGATCTTCAGGCAGGTCAATATCGAACTGATCCAGTACGCGGTTAACGGTCTGATTGATGACATCGTCCAGCGTCTGCGGGCGATGATAGAACGCAGGAACCGGGGGCATAATCACCGCGCCCAGTTCGGCTGCCTTCGTCATGAGGCGCAGATGTCCCAGGTGCAGAGGGGTTTCGCGCACGCACAGCACCAGAGGGCGACGCTCTTTCAGCACCACGTCTGCCGCACGCGTCACCAGCGTGTCGGTATAGCTGTTTACAATGCCGGAAAGGGTTTTAATCGAACAGGGCAAAATAACCATGCCGGCCGTTTTAAACGAGCCTGAAGAGATGCTGGCGGCGATATCGCGGGCATCGTGCACAACGTCAGCCAGGGCCTGAACGTCGCGCAGAGAGAGATCGGTTTCAAGAGAGAGGGTCTGGCGCGCCGCCTGGCTCATCACCAGATGAGTTTCTACGCCTGCAACGTCACGCAGCACCTGTAACAGCCGGACGCCGTAAATCGCGCCGCTGGCGCCGCTGATCCCTACAATGAGTCGTTTCATGATTTTTGCCCTTGCTGATTTCAGGGCAGACTGTGCAGGATTTTACGGGGAGTTGCAAGTGAGGGCGAGCGCCCTCACCTGCACAGGCATCAACCTTCGTTGTGCATCTCTAAGCTTTCGAGATCGTTTTGCAGCTGGACGGCTTTCGCATCGTCGTTACGCAGCGAATCAAGGTAGTCGAGATACTGCTGGTCAACGTCTTTCGTCACGTAGATGCCATTGAACACCGAGCATTCGAACTGCTGGATGTCCGGGTTCTCGGCGCGCACCGCGTCGATCAGATCGTTCAGATCCTGGAAAATCAGGCCGTCGGCCCCGATGATCTGACGGATTTCGTCCACTTCGCGACCGTGAGCAATCAGCTCGTTGGCGGTTGGCATATCAATACCGTACACGTTCGGGAAGCGGATTTCCGGCGCCGCAGAGGCGAGATACACTTTCTTCGCGCCGGCTTCGCGCGCCATCTCGATGATCTGCTCGGACGTCGTACCGCGCACGATGGAGTCATCCACCAGCAGCACGTTCTTGTCGCGGAACTCGGCACGGTTAGCGTTGAGCTTACGACGTACGGACTTACGGCGCAGCTGCTGGCCCGGCATAATGAAGGTACGGCCAACGTAGCGGTTTTTCACGAAGCCCTGACGGTACGGCTTGTCGAGAATGCGGGCGATCTCTAGCGCGATGTCGCAGGAGGTTTCCGGAATCGGAATAACCACGTCGATGTCGAGATCGTCCCACTCGCGGGCAATCTTCTCGCCCAGCTTCGTGCCCATGTTGACGCGCGCGCTGTAAACGGAAATCTTGTCGATGAACGAGTCCGGACGAGCGAAGTAGACGTATTCGAACAGGCACGGGTTGCTCACCGGGTTGTCGGCGCACTGGCGGGTAAACAGCTGGCCCTTCTCGGTAATGTAAACCGCTTCGCCCGGCGCAACGTCACGCAGGAACTCGAAGCCCAGCGTGTCCAGCGCCACGCTTTCGGAGGCCACCATGTATTCAGAACGGCCATCTCCGAGGTCGCGCTTGCCGAGCACCAGCGGGCGGATCCCGTTTGGATCGCGGAAGGCCACCATGCCGTGACCGATAATCATCGCCACGCAGGCGTACGCGCCGCGGATCTGGCGGTTCGTCGCGGCAACGGCGGCAAAGATGTTATCGGCTTCCAGCGGGTAGTGGCGGAAGTTATCCAGCTCGCTGGCAAAGATATTGAGCAGGATTTCAGAATCAGAAGTGGTGTTAATGTGGCGACGTTTCTCTTCAAACAGCTTTTTACGCAGCTCGTGGGCGTTGGTCAGGTTGCCGTTGTGGGCAAGCGTGATGCCATACGGGGAGTTAACGTAAAAAGGCTGAGCCTCAGAGGCGCTGGAACTGCCAGCAGTAGGATAACGAACGTGACCGATCCCCATATTACCTTGCAGACGCTGCATATGGCGGGCTTCAAACACATCGTTTACCAGGCCGTTCGCCTTACGTAAACGGAAGCAGTTGTTTGCATCAATGGTGATGATACCCGCAGCATCCTGCCCACGGTGCTGAAGCACCGTTAACGCGTCATAAATCGACTGGTTTACCGGCATGAAACCGGCGATACCGACAATACCGCACATTCGTCTTTTCCTCGTTAAGCCACATCTCAGGGTTTATGCCCTGGGCAAGAAACTCGACGAGCTTTGCAGATAGTCAAAGAACCATCTGATGATGAAGCTGAACTCCGGAATGAGCTGCGATTTCTGCCAGTCTTCACTTTTGGAGAACCCGGTAAAGGTATCCAGGAAGAACAGGATCGCGGCCACAATCAGCACGCCTCGCAACGCACCGAAACAGATGCCGAGCACCCTGTCTGTCCCTGACAGACCGGTTTTCTCGACCAGCTGGCCTATCACATAGTTGACGATAGCGCCGACAATCAGCGTCGCGATAAACAGCAGCGCGATAGCGATTCCGTTTCGGACCAGTTCATCTTCAAAGCCCGTGAACCAGACAGACAGGTAAGTGTAGTAATGACTGGCAACAAAGAAAGCACAACCCCAGGTTACCAGCGATAACGCTTCACGAACAAAGCCACGGATCAGGCTAACCAGACAGGAAAAACCAATCACCGCAATGATGGCGTAATCAATCCAGACCATATGTGTCCCACGATTTAACGCCCTGTCATCCAGTTCGGGGCGAATTCTAACAGAAAAAGAAAACGTTTGCGTAGGGATTTCCTTCCCATGCGTAAATAAAAAAGGCGCTGAAAAAATGCTCAACGCCGTTGGCTTATTACGTCTCTTTGGACGTCTGCCATTCCCCTCACCCTCACCCTAACCTTCTCCCCTCTGGGGAAAGGGCCGGGGTGAGGGGTAGATCTTATCAGTTTGCGCTGTAGTTCATCACCACGCCGCTCAGGCCGGAGATCTGCTTCAGCTCGCCAAGCGAACCTTTGAGCTTATCTTTAGACGCATCCGGCCCCACGAGGATACGGGTAATTTTACCCTGCACCGGCGTGGTGGGTGAAGTGTAAACACGGTATCCCGCGCCGCGCAGTTTACTCACGATCTCATTGACCTTATCAGCGTTTTTCAACGCACCCAGCTGAACGACATAGGCTTTGCCCGTCGGGGCAGCCTCCTGCTGGGCCTGTCTGGCCGGTGGCGGCGTTTCCGTTGCCGCAGCCAGCTGCTCGGCCGCTTTGTCACGCTGCGGTTTAGGCTGCGTTTTCTCTACCGGCTTCGGTTTTTCAACCGGTTTAGGTTGCTCTACCGGTACGGGATCGATTTCAACATTGTTATTTGCGGCCAGACGCGACGGGTCAAGAGACGGCGCGGCTGCATCGCCTGCACGCACCTCTTCCGCTGCGCCTTCAGGCGGCTGGGCAGGTAGCGCCTGCGTTGCCGCGGGCAGCATGTCGGGCTCGTCGCGGTCGCCCGGTTTTGGCACCAGCGGAATAGCCGCAAATTCATCCTGGTAATGCTTTTTCTGCCCGTCGAGCAGCCCCGGGAGAATAATCACCCCGAGCGCGACCAGCACAATGGTTCCTGTTAAACGGTTCTGAAACTTACTCGCCACCGGTTCTCCCCGCCTCCATCACTTCCATGACATGTGCCACCGTGTGGAATGACCCACACACCAGCACGGTATCTTCTGGTTTAGCTTCCGCCATCGCGGCGCGCCAGGCCGAAACCACGCTGTCGTAGATTTCGCCTTTGCCGAGATGTTCCATTAATTGCTCAGCAGTCGCGCCACGCGGCCCCTCCAGAGGAGCACAATACCAGCTATCGACCACACTCTCCATGCAGGCCAGCGTGCCGCCGATATCTTTATCATGAAGCATACCGATAACCGCCAGCACGCGCCCGGTTTTTGGTAACGATTTGAGACGTCCTGCGAGGTACGCCGCCGCGTGCGGGTTATGCGCCACGTCCAGAATCAGACGCGGTGACTCGCTCACAATCTGGAAACGCCCCGGCAGTAGCGCGTTCTGAATACCGTCGCGGATCGCCTGCTCGCTCACCGTTAACCCGCTGGCGCGCAGTGCAGCCAGCGCGGTCGCTGCGTTAGGCTGTGGCACCTGCGGCAGCGGCAGATTCTCCAGCACGCCCTGCGCATCGCTATAGCGCCAGCCGTGGCCCTGAATCTCATACTGCCAGTCCACGCCACGACGCAGCAGCCGCGCGCCCTTCTCTTTCGCCACGTCGGCAATGGTGTGCGGCATGTCCGGCTCGCCGACCACGGCGGGCTTATTCGTACGGAAAATACCGGCCTTCTCGCGGCCAATGCTTTCGCGGTCTGGCCCCAGCCAGTCGGTGTGATCCAACGCGATGCTGGTCACGACCGCGACATCCGCATCCACCATGTTTGTCGCGTCCAGTCGCCCACCCAGCCCGACTTCCAGGATCACCACGTCCAGTTGCGCCTGCTTAAACAGCCACAGCGCCGACAGGGTGCCATATTCGAAATAGGTCAGTGAAGTTTCGCCGCGCGCCGCTTCGATAGCGGCAAACGATGCCGTGTGGGCAGATTCCGCCAGCTCGGCGTTTTGCACCCGCACGCGCTCGGTATAGCGCACCAGATGCGGAGAGCTGTAAACGCCGACCTTATAGCCGGCAGCCATCAGGACAGATTCCAGCGTGCGGCAGGTGGTGCCTTTCCCGTTAGTGCCGGCGACGGTAAACACGAACGGCGCGGGTTTCAGCACGTCGAGACGCGCGGCAACCTGGCTTACGCGCTCAAGGCCCATGTCGATGGTTTTACTGTGCAGGTTTTCCAGATAAGAAAGCCACGCGGCCAGGGGCGACGTGGCTTGAGGAATGCTTTTATTTTCCATGATGCCCGGTTGTCATTAACGGTTTAGAAAGCAAAAGGGCAGCGCCATTCGGCCCTGCCCTTTTCAGTTATCAGGCCTCGGGTTCCTGATCCGGTACGACCACGCCTTCGCGCGGCTCGTCCGGGTTAGGCGCTGGCAGATTCATCAGCTTCGCCAGAATGCTGGCCAGCTTGAGGCGCATTTCCGGACGGCGGACGATCATATCGATAGCGCCTTTCTCAATGAGGAACTCACTGCGCTGGAAGCCCGGCGGCAGTTTCTCACGTACGGTCTGTTCGATAACGCGAGGACCGGCAAAGCCGATCAGCGCTTTTGGCTCGGCGATGTTCAGATCGCCCAGCATTGCGAAGCTCGCAGAGACGCCACCCATGGTTGGGTCGGTCAGTACCGAGATATACGGCAGACCGCGTTCCTGCATTTTCGCCAGCGCAGCGGAGGTTTTCGCCATCTGCATCAGGGACATCAGCGCTTCCTGCATACGCGCACCACCGGAGGCGGAGAAGCAGATCAGCGGGCAGTTGTCTTCCAGCGCCTGCTCAACGGCACGCACGAAACGCGCGCCGACCACGGAGCCCATTGAGCCGCCCATAAAGGAGAACTCAAACGCAGCGGCAACCACCGGCATCTCATGCAGGGTGCCCTTCATGACGATCAGCGCGTCTTTCTCGCCGGTCTCTTTCTGTGCAGAGGCCAGACGATCTTTGTATTTTTTGGAGTCGCGGAACTTGAGCACATCTTTTGGCTCCAGTTCGCTGCCCAGTTCTACCAGAGAACCTTCGTCCAGCAGGCTATGCAGGCGGTTGCGCGCCGACATACGCATGTGGTGGTCACACTTCGGACACACCTCAAGATTGCGTTCCAGCTCTGCACGATACAGAACCTGGCCGCAGCTATCACACTTCGTCCATACCCCTTCAGGAATGCTCGCTTTACGCGTCGGGGTAATGTTGCTTTTAATTCGTTCAATCCAGCTCATTGATAACCTTTCTGCCTGAACCTGGTCGTATGCCAGTTTTGCTGTAAGAGGCGAATAATGCCATTTTTGCCTCCAACAGACCATGAATGTTGCACATTAAAACATAACAGCCCGAAACTTTGGATAAAAAAGTGGTCGAACCGCCAGCGTGCATTTACTTCGCTTGTTTTGCTGCCGCGCGTTTGTGACGAATGATTTCGATAACACCCGGCAGAACGGAAAGCACAATAATCGCTACAATCAGTAACTTAAGGTTTTCCTGAACCACAGGCAGATCGCCAAACAGGTAGCCCGCATAGGTAAAGAGCAACACCCAAAGCAGTGCGCCCACCACGTTGTACATCGCAAAATGACGATAGGACATGTGTCCCATTCCCGCCACAAACGGTGCAAATGTGCGCACAATAGGCACAAAACGGGCAAGGATAATGGTTTTTCCGCCATGACGTTCATAGAACGCATGGGTCTTGTCTAAATAACTGCGGCGGAAAATCTTCGAGTCCGGATTACTAAACAACCGCTCGCCAAACACTCGCCCGATGGTGTAGTTGACCGCATCGCCAACAATCGCCGCGACGATCATCAGGACGACCATCAGATGGACGTTCAGGTCATTGGTTGGCAGTGCAGATAACGCACCGGCCACGAACAGCAGCGAATCTCCCGGCAGGAACGGCGTAACCACAAGGCCGGTTTCACAGAACAGAATGAGGAACAGAATGGCGTATACCCAGACGCCGTACTGCGCGACCAGCTCCGCCAGGTGAACATCAATGTGCAGGATGAAATCAATCAGAAAACGTATTACGTCCATATTGTCTAAGCCTTAATTGCACCTTTGTTTAGTCCGCTAAAAACAGCGGGCCCATTGGCGGTTTTGGCAGGTCGAACCGGTCCGGATAATCCACCGAAACCAGATACAGCCCTTCCGCTTTCGCCGTTGCTGCCGCAAGCGTTCTGTCCTTCGCTGCCAGCAGTTCTGCAATCCAGCTCTCCGGCTGGTGTCCGGCGCCCACTTCCATCAGGCTGCCCACGATATTCCGCACCATATGATGTACAAAGGCATTGGCTTTGATATCCACCACCACATACGCGCCATAACGACTGACGTTAATGTGCATGACGTTACGCCACGGCGTACGGGACTGACACTGCACCGCACGAAACGACGTAAAATCATTTTCTCCAATCAGGCACTGCGCCGCGCGATGCATGCGTTCTGCATCCAGCGGTTCATAAAAATGCGTTACGCCCTGGCTTAACACGGCCGGGCGCAGACGCTGGTTGTAGATGACATAACGGTAGCGCCGCGCCGTCGCGCTGAAGCGCGCGTGAAAATCATCCGGCACAGCTTTCACCCAACGCACGGCAATGTCACCAGGTAAATTCGCATTTACACCCAGCGTCCAGGCCGCATCTTTACGTACCGCAGTGGTTTCAAAGTGCACCACCTGCCCCGTGCCGTGAACCCCGGCATCGGTGCGGCCCGCACAGAAGACGCTGATCGGTTCGTTCGCTACCTGAGAGAGCGCTTTTTCCAGCTTCTCCTGGACGCTGCGCACCTCATTCTGACGCTGCCAGCCATAGTATTTACTGCCATCGTACTCAATGCCGAGGGCAATTCTGTGGACCGGCTTTTGCTCCACGTCTGACATCAGTACAGATACTCCTGCACCAGTTTTTCCGCGATTTTGACCGCCATCAGCGCGCCGCCAAAACGCACGTTGTCGGCAACGGACCAGAACTGCACCTGCTCCGGCATACCGTAATCGTTACGTACGCAGGCCACGGAGAGATGCGCGCTGCCGGTGGCATCGCCCACCTGCGTCGGGAATTCGCTCTCTTCGGAAAGGACAATGTCCTCACCGCGGCCAAACGCGTCGCGCGCTTCTTCAGCCGCCAATGGACGCAGGGCTTCAAAGCCGACCATCTGCGCATGGCCGTAAAAGACCGGAGACTGTACGACGTTCGCGGAGATCATCAGCCCGTCATCCTGCAAAATTTTGCGCGCTTCATCGACGATACGACGCTCTTCCCGCACCGAACCTTCACGATCCGGCAGCAGCGGCAGCATGTTGAACGCCAGCTGGCGGCCAAAGAAATCATCTTCGTCGATCGGGATCCCGTTCAGCAGCTTCGCGCTCTGCCCTGCCAGCGCGTCTACGGCTTTTTTGCCATTAGCCGAAGCCGACAGCAGGCTGGTCACGGTAATGCGCGACAGGCCACCGTCGTCGATCAGCGGCTTCAGCGCGGTCAGCAGCTGGCTGGTGAGGCTGTTTGGTACCGCAATGATGTTGCGGTTGCGGTAATCAGCCAGCACAAACGGGTTAACGTCCGGCACCACCAGCGGCACATCCGGCTCAAGGGAGAACAGGCCGCTCAGGTCGATCACCAGACAGCCTGAATTGGTCGCCTCTTCAATGTAAGACGCCGTCGCCTCTGCACCTGCGGCAAAAAACGCCAGCTGAGCCTGGGTCCAGTCAAATGCGGCGGCATCCTGCACCATCACGGATTTTCCGCCGAAACGCAGATGTTCACCCGCGCTGTCGGTACGCGCCAGCGCGTAAATTTCGCCCACCGGGAACTGGCGCTCAGCAAGGGTTTCAAGCAGGGCTTCGCCCACGGCGCCAGTGGCGCCCAAAATGGCAATGTTCCAGCCTTCAGACATGGTGGTTTACTCCAGAAATAAAAACGCGTCCCTGTCGGCGTTTCCAACAGGGAGCAGAAAGACATTAACGTGCCGGGTGGTGAACGGCGTTAAATCCCAGCTGATGCAGCAGCGCCGCCGCGGAGGCGTCATCGCACATCACATACAGGGAGGACCACTCGCGGCGCTCAAGGTAATTTTTGCGCAGCTTGTCAAACTCACCCGGAATACCCGCCACTTTACGCAGCAGCGCGTCATCGCGGCGCACATCATACACCAAATGCACCAGTCTTTTTAGCGTTGCCTCATCCAGCGGGCCATGAAGGGTAATGCGGCCAAATTCCGGCGCGGGAAGCAGTGTATCCAGCGCCACCTGCTGCGGATGGCCGATAAAGGCGCTGTAGGCCTCAAATACCTGAGTCGTACCGCGCGCCTTGCCTTCGAGGGTATAACCCGCAATATGCGCGGTCCCCACGTCCACCTTATTCAGCAATGCGACATTAAGATCCGGCTCGGGCTCCCAGACGTCCAGCACAACGCTCAGATCTTGTCCCTCGTCGAGACATTTCAGCAGCGCCGCGTTATCCACCACCGGACCGCGGCAGGCATTTATCAGAATAGTGCCAGCCTTCAGACGGCGAATTAGCGTCTCGTCGGCCAGGTGCAGAGACCGGTACGGCCCCTCTTTGAAAAGCGGCGTGTGGAAGGTGATGACGTCGCACTCGTCGACCAGCTCGTCCAGCGTGCGGAAATCGCCTTCATCGCCGTTATCCTTGCGCGGCGGATCGCACAGCAAGGTGCGAATGCCCCAGGCTTCCAGACGCTTTTGCAGACGTCCGCCGACGTTGCCCACGCCCACAATACCTACGGTGCGGTCTTTCAGCGCAAACCCATCGCGCTCGGCCAGCATCAATAATGCGGAAAAAACATATTCCACGACGGCAATGGCGTTACAGCCTGGCGCCGCTGAAAAACCAATCCCCGCCTGCTTAAGCCACTGGTCATCCACATGATCGGTCCCGGCCGTTGCCGTCCCGACAAATTTGATCCCTTTGCCGGTGAGCAGTGCCTCATTTACTTTGGTCACCGAGCGCACCATCAGGGCGTCTGCATCGTCCAGTTCGCTGACCGGAATCGGGCGACCAGGGACAGCCTTAACCTCGCCCAGGCGGCTGAATAGCTCACGGGCGTAAGGCATATTTTCATCAACGAGGATTTTCACGTCTGAGTACCTGTTTGAGAGGAAGTAAACCTGCCAAGTGTGCCATAATCTCGCCGCCGGGCATATATCTCCGCCCGGTTACGCAGAGTTTGACTTTAAGGATTTTTGACGATGCAGCCCATTTCAGGTACGCCTCCGCGCCCTCCGGGTGAAGGCCCCGTAGCGCCCAACACGCCAGGCGAACAGCCGCTCTCCACGCAACAGCGCACCGTGCTGGAGCGTCTGATCACGCGCCTAATTGCGTTGACCTCGCAGCAAAACGCAGAGGTATGGGCCGGCGTTAAGCACGATTTGGGCGTCAGAAACGATGCGCCGCTCCAGTCGCGCCATTTCCCTGCCGCTGAACAAAACCTGAACCAGCGTCTTACCAGCGCACAGCAGCAACATACCACCCGCCAGATTGTCTCGCAGCTGACCGAGCTGTTGGGCCAGGGGAATAATCGTCAGGCGGTGAGTGATTTTATCCGTCAACAGTACGGGCATACCGCCCTGAGCCAGCTTTCGCCGGACCAGCTGAAAACCGTGCTGACCCTGCTGCAAAGCAACCAGCTTTCGATCCCGCAGCCACAACAGCGCCCGTCGACAGAACGGCCATTGCAGCCAGCGGAGCATAATACGCTCAAGCAGATGGTCACAAAGCTGGCTGCCGCCACCGGCGAACCGACAAAGCTCATCTGGCAATCCATGCTGGAACTTTCCGGCGTGAAAGCGGGCGAGCTGATCCCGGCAAAACAGTTTACCCATCTGGTCACCTGGCTCCAGGCGCGTCAGACGCTCAGCGCCCAGACCGCCCCGACGCTGCATACGGTGCAGGCGTCGCTTAAGCAGCCGCTTGAGCGGCAAGAGTTTGAAGCTGTTCGGGAATATGCTCAGCAGGCCTGGCAGGCCACGCCGCAAACGGTGCTGACCACCGCGCAGGTACAGGATTTACTGAATCAAATCTTTATTCGCCGCGCCGAGCGGGAAGGCGGCGTGCCGGAAGTGCGTAACGTTCAGCCCATCTACAGCCCGCTGTTTGCCCCGGTTGTCGACACGTTTAAAACGCTCTCTGCCCGTCCGGGATTGATGTTTATCGCGCTGATGATTGCGCTGGCGCTTTTCTGGCTGGTTGTCTGAGGTTTTGCCCGGTGGCGCTCCGCTTACCGGGCCTACAACGGCTCGAACCGTAGGCCGGGTAAGGCGCAGCCGCCACCCGGCAACATATTACCGCTTCCGAAACGCCACCAGCGTCACCACGATCCCCACCACCGCAGAAACCGCACCGGCGAGAAATACGGAAGGATAGCCAAACGACGTCGCCAGCACGCCCGCCAGCGGTCCGGTTATCCCGTAGGAAATATCCTGAAACGCCGCATAGCCGCCCAGCGCCGTGCCGCGCACCTGCGGTGCGACGCGCTTCACCACCTCAACGCCCAGCGCCGGGAAGATCAGCGAACAGCCGCAGCCGGTTAACGCCGCACCCAGCAGCGCAACGTAAGCGGACGGAGCCTGCCAGAGCAGCACCAGACCTACCGTCTCAATAACCAGTGACGCCACGGCCACCTTCACGCCGCCAAAGCGATCCGGCATCCAGCCAAACAGCACGCGCATCAATACAAACGCGCCACCAAAGGCCGTCAGCGTAAAGCCCGCCATCGCCCAGCCGCGGCTCATAAAATAGAGAGAGACGAAGGTGCCAATCACCGCGAAGCCTACTCCCTGAAGCGCCAGCCCCAGCCCTGGCTGCCAGATTTGCCCCACCACGCTCCACAGCGAAGGACGTTCGCCTTTATGGGCGGGCACCTTGCGTACCGAACCGTTAAACGCCCACGCCAGCAGCGGTAATACCATGGTGGTTGCTGCCAGCGCCGCAAAACCAAACTGGCTGTGGATCAGCAAACCCAGCGGCGCGCCTGCCGCCAGCGCGCCGTAAATCGCCATCCCGTTCCAGGACATCACTTTACCGGAACGCGCAGGCCCCACCAGCCCCATTCCCCAGGTCAGGGTGCCGGTCAACAGCTGGCTTTCGCCAAAACCGAGGATCAGGCGCCCCACTACCAGCAGCGCGAATTTATACGCTGCATCTATCGGCAACAGCGCCGCCAGCAGCCAGGCGCTTCCCGCCAGCCCACAGGCAAACATGCCCTGCAATGCCGAGCGTTTTGCGCCGTGCTGGTCCGCCAGACGCCCGGCGTAGCCCCGGGTTAACACCGTCGCTAAAAACTGAATGCCCACCGCAATGCCGACCATGGTGTTGCCATAGCCCAGCTCATGGTGAACGAACAAGGGGATCACCGGCAGCGGAAGGCCAACGGTCATATAGGTCAGAAACACCGCAAAGGCGATGCGGAAAAGGGAAAGGTTCCCGGAAGGAGCGTTCTTCTCAGGGGTAACAGCCTTCATGCATAACTCCGTGTTCAGGCATAAAAAAGGGAGCCGCGCGGCTCCCTTCTACTATACCTTCAAACGCTTACGCTTTCAGCTTGCGCATCACCAGCGTGGCGTTGGTGCCGCCGAAGCCGAAGCTGTTGGACATAACGGTCGTCAGCTCACGTTCGGTAGTTTCGGTCACGATGTTCAGGCCAGCCGCCTGCTCGTCCATCTCGTCGATGTTGATGCTCGGGGCGATAAAGCCGTTTTCCAGCATCAGCAGAGAGTAGATCGCTTCCTGCACGCCCGCCGCACCCAGAGAGTGACCGGTCATGGCTTTGGTGGCAGAGATAGCCGGGCTGTTGTCGCCGAACACTTCGCGGATGGCACCCAGCTCTTTCACGTCGCCTACCGGAGTAGAGGTACCGTGGGAGTTCAGGTAGTCGATTGGGGTATCAACGCCGTGCATCGCCATCTTCATACAGCGCACCGCGCCTTCGCCGGATGGAGCAACCATGTCAGCGCCGTCAGACGTTGCGCCGTAGCCCACGATCTCAGCGTAGATGTGCGCGCCACGCGCCAGCGCGTGTTCCAGCTCTTCAACCACGACCATGCCGCCGCCGCCCGCGATAACAAAACCGTCGCGGTGTGCGTCATAGGTACGGGATGCTTTGTCTGGCGTTTCGTTGTATTTGGTGGACAGTGCGCCCATCGCGTCGAACTCGCAGGCCATTTCCCAGCCCAGCTCTTCGCCGCCGCCAGCAAAGACAATGTCCTGTTTGCCGAGCTGGATCTGCTCAACCGCATTACCGATACAGTGCGCGGAGGTCGCACACGCGGAGCTGATGGAGTAGTTCACGCCGTGGATTTTGAACGGCGTTGCCAGGCACGCGGATACCGCAGAACCCATCGCTTTGGTCACAACGTATGGACCGACCGCTTTCAGGCCGCGCGGGCTACGCATGGCGTCAGCACCGAACACCTGCGCCTTAGAGGAACCGCCGGAACCGGCAATCAGGCCAACGCGTGGGTTGTTCTGGTAGGCGTCTTCGCTCAGACCAGAATCCTTGATCGCTTCCTGCATGGAAAGATAGGCATAGATAGAGGCATCGTTCATGAAACGAACCACTTTACGGTCAATTAAACCGGTGGTATCCAGTTTAACGTTACCCCATACGTGGCTACGCATTCCAGAATCTTTAAACTCTTCAGAGAAAGTGATCCCGGAGCGTCCTTCACGCAGAGATGCCAGGACTTCCTGCTGGTTATTACCGATGCTGGAAACGATGCCCAGGCCAGTAATCACTGCACGTTTCATTCAATACCTCTGTAAGTCGCACTATAAAAAGTTTCGAGTCGCACAATAGCGTACACTTGTACGCCGAACAAGTCCGATCAGCGATTTTCTGTGGAAATTTGCACCGACAGGCTCACATCGTTAAGATCGTGCCACTGCCTGTCGGACGAGTAACTTACGTGAAACAAAACGCCATACAACCTGCCAACCTCGAATTCAACGCTGAGGGTACACCTGTTTCCCGAGATTTTGATGACGTCTACTTTTCTAATGATAACGGACTGGAAGAGACGCGCTATGTTTTCCTCGACGGAAATCATCTCGGCACCCGCTTCCCTGAGCATCCGCGCAGTCTGTTCGTTGTGGCGGAGAGCGGTTTCGGAACCGGGCTGAATTTTCTGACTCTCTGGCAGGCATTCGATTGTTTTCGCGCTGCACACCCCGAGGCTACCCTACAAAGATTACATTTCATCAGTTTCGAAAAATTTCCGCTTACCGCGCACGATCTGCGGCTTGCCCATCAGCACTGGCCGGAACTTGCCCGCTGGGCGGAACAGCTTCAGGCACAGTGGCCGCCTCACATCGGTGGCTGTCATCGTCTGATTCTGGACGATGGGCGGGTCACGCTCGACCTGTGGCTGGGCGACATTAACGACCTGACCGATAAGCTCGACGACTCGATGAATCAGAAGGTTGACGCCTGGTTCCTGGACGGTTTTGCGCCCGCCAAAAACCCGGACATGTGGAGCCAGCATCTGTTCAATGCCATGGCGCGGCTGGCACGTCCCGGCGCGACGCTTGCCACCTTTACCTCGGCGGGCTTTGTTCGCCGTGGGTTGCAGGAGGCGGGGTTTACCATGCGGAAAACCAAAGGCTTTGGCCGTAAACGCGACATGCTGGTCGGGGTGATGGAGCAGGATCTGGCGATCCCGGCACAGGCCCCCTGGTTTGCTCGCCGCCCCAGTGCGTCGCGTGAGGTCGCCATTGTGGGCGGCGGTATTGCCAGCGCCCTGCTCTCGCTGGCGCTGCTGCACCGGGGCTGGCAGGTGACGCTCTATTGCGCTGACGAGGCGCCGGCGACGGGTGCTTCAGGCAACCGCCAGGGCGCACTTTATCCTTTGTTAAGTTCACACGATCCGGCGCTGTTCCAGTTCTTCCCGGCGGCGTTTACGTTTGCTCGTCGTCTCTACGATAGCCTGCCGGTTGCGTTTGACCACGACTGGTGCGGCGTGACGCAGCTCGGCTGGGACGAGAAGAGCCAGCAGAAAATTACACAAATGCTGTCGCTGGGTCTGCCGGAGGCCATCGCCTATGCCGTGACGGCGCAGCAGGTTTCTGAGACCGCGGGCGTCGACACCAGCTGCGGCGGGATTCAGTATCCACGTGGCGGCTGGCTGTGCCCGGCTGAACTGACTTCTGCGGCGATTGCTCTTGGGCAGTCGCGCGGCTTGACGGTACATTATGCCCACAGGGTTGAATCGCTTAGCCGCACAGCGCACTGGACGCTGCGTTTTGCTGACGGCAACGAGGCGAAGCATGCAAGCGTGGTGCTGGCCAACGGGCATAACATCAATCAGTTTACCCAGACCAAGACGCTGCCGGTTTATCCTGTCGGCGGCCAGGTGAGCCATATTCCTGCCGCGCCCGCGCTGAGCAAGCTGCGCCAGGTGCTGTGTTACGACGGCTACCTGACGCCGCAAAATCCGTCCAACGGCCATCACTGCATCGGCGCAAGCTACCATCGCGGTGAAACGAACATGCAGTACAGCGAAGCAGATCAGCAGCAAAACCGCCAGCGCCTGATCGACTGTTTCCTGGATGCGTCGTGGGCGAAAGAGGTTGACGTCAGCGAGGGCGAAGCGCGCTGCGGCGTACGCTGCGCGACCCGCGATCACCTGCCGATGGCGGGAAACGTGCCGGACTATGAAGCCACGCTTGAACTCTATCAGGATCTGGCAGACAACAAAGAAACGGCGGTGAGTGCGCCGGTTTATCCTGAACTGTTTATGCTGGGTGGTTTAGGCTCGCGGGGATTATGCTCCGCGCCGCTGCTGGCAGAGGTGCTGGCTGCGCAAATGAGCGATGAGCCGGTTCCGCTGGACAGGGTTACGCTCGCGGGGCTGAATCCGAACCGGTTGTGGGTAAGGAAACTGCTGAAGGGGAAAATGGTTAAGTAGGGTGCGGTCGAATCCCCTCACCCTGACCCTCTCCCCAAAGGGGAGAGGGAAGAGAAGGCGGCGGCTTAGCGTTTAGCCTGCTGGAATAAATTGTCCCACATGCCCAGCACTAAAGACTGGTCGCGCGGAGAGAGCTCCCCGGCCAGAATGGCTTTTTCCAGGCTGCGCGTGACTTCAGCGTGAACGGCGTCGGCAGAGTGATCGTCACCTGCTTCCAGCTCGGCTACCGCCAGCGTCAGGTGACCACGCAGATAACCGCTGGCGAACAGCTCATCATCACTGGCGTGTTCCACCATGTCATCAATTAACGCCAGAATGCGTGATTCAAATTCTGCGATCATCTTCTTTCCTCTGTTATAAATCTTCCGGCCACGGGAAGCATTCCGCCGTGATCTCCGGCGTGTGGTAATAATTCTGTAAGGCCTCGATCAGACGCGCCGGACGTTCCGGGATGCCCTTCTCAAGATACTCCATCACCTGCGCATGCACGCGGCGCTGGAAGACGATACGGTCTGGCTCGAAGTCGCCTTCAAGGTTGTCACAGCTCACGTTGAACGGGAAACCCGCCGCCACGCAGAACAGCCACTCCAGCGCCTGCGGTTTCACCTCCACATCTTCGAACCGCCCCTGGGTGGCGGCGTCGCGCCCGTCCGGGCAGTACCAGTAACCGAAGTCCACCAGCTCGCGACGCGCTTTCCCCGCGATGCACCAGTGCGAAATCTCGTGCAAACCGCTGGCGTAAAAGCCGTGGGCAAAGACGATGCGGTTATACGGAACCTCGTCATCAGCAGGAAGATAGATCGGTTCGTCGTCGCCTTTAATCAGACGGGTATTAAAATCATCAGCAAAACAGCTATCGAAGATCTCAATCAGCTGTTCGTATTTATGCGTACTGTTCATTAGTTCATCCCCAACCAGGTGAGGATCTCCTGTCCATGGCTGTCATAAAGAAGTTTGGCGCTCATCACCGCCGAGACGACAACAATCATCGGGCGGATTAGCTTTTGCCCTTTGCTTAATACCAGACGCGAGCCTGCGCGCGCGCCCAAAAACTGCCCTGCCATCATCACAAACCCGGTTGCCCAGATAACCTTGCCGCCAATGATAAACAGCAGCAGGCCGCCAACGTTGGAGGTCGCGTTGAGGACTTTGGCGTGGGCGGTGGATTTGGCGAGGTTAAAGCCGGCCAGCGTCACGAACGCCAGCGCGTAAAACGAGCCTGCCCCCGGGCCAAAGAAGCCGTCGTAAAAGCCGACGCAGCCACCGGCAATCAGCGCAAACGGCAGGCCGTGCAGCCGCCGCGCCCGGTCTTCCTCGCCGAGTTTAGGCATCAGCAGGAAATACAGGCCGATGCAGATAACCAGAATCGGCAGGATCTGGCGCAGAATGTCGGACTGCACGTGCTGTACCAGCAAGGCACCCGCCGTCGAGCCAATAAACGTCATCAGGATATTGAGCTTCTGATCGGCGAGATTCACCACCTTGCGGCGAACAAAATAGAGCGAAGAGGAAAGAGAGCCGCCGCACGCCTGGAGTTTGTTGGTGGCGAGCGCCTGGGCAGGACTCATGCCTGCCGCCAGCAGCGCCGGAACGGTGAGCAAGCCGCCACCGCCCGCAAGGGCATCGATAAATCCGGCTAACATCGCAACAAAAAAGAGCACCGCCAGCAGCAGCGGTGACACCATGAACAGATCGACGAAATTATCCATTAAAGTACATGCTCATCCAGTAGCGCCTGGCAGGAAGGCGGCAACGGAGGCGGTGTCTTCTTCTCAGGCTTAGAGGTTCCAGGCTTGGCCGGTTCAAACCAGCTTTGCAGTTCGTAACCGCAACCATCGCCAGGCGGCGGGAGCGGCTGATCTTCACATTCCAGGCTGTTCGCCGGGCAGCGCAGACGAACATGCATATGTGCCCGGTGCTGGAACCACGGGCGCACTTTGCGCAGCCAGTCGCGATCCGTTCCCGCATCCAGACAGAGCTGCTGCTTGATGGCCGGGTTAACAAAGATCCGCGTGACGTCATTATCTTCTGCCGCCAGCTTGATCATGCTGGAAATTTCCGGTGACCAGCGCGAAGCGACGACCCGTTTGCCATCGGCCGACACCAGATCCAGCGCCTGCGGCTTCAGCAGCTGCGCTGAACTCCAGCGCGTTTTCGGCAGTTGCAGGAAAATATCCACATCCAGTCCGGTCTGGTGGCTGGCGTGTCCGCCGTTAAAGCGGCCACCGGCAGGCATCCCCATATCGCCAATCAGCATCGTGCCCAGCCCCAGGTTATGTACCTGGTTGCCAAGACGCTGAATAAACAGCACCAGGTCAGGATGGCCGAAATAACGGCGCTGGTCGGTGCGCATCACCTGATAGGTATTCGATTGCAGCGGAAGTTCCTGCGCGCCGACGATACAGCCGTTGGAAAACGCGCCGATAGACTGCGCACTACCCGCCACCGGGTGGGTGATTTTCTGCCACGGCGTGGCGGCCAGACTGGCTCCACTGGCAAGCAGCGCCAGCAGAGCGATTGCGGTTTTTTTCATAGTTACCAGCGTGGAATGGTGGTCGACACATCAGCATTCTGCGCGCGCTGACGCAGGAAGTGATCCATCAGCACGATCGCCAGCATCGCTTCTGCGATCGGCACCGCGCGGATCCCCACGCACGGATCGTGTCGCCCTTTGGTGATCATCTCAACGTCTTCGCCAGCGCGGTTAATCGTGTGGCCCGGTACGGTAATACTGGACGTTGGCTTCAACGCGATATTGGCCGTAATCTGCTGACCGCTGCTGATACCGCCCAGAATGCCGCCCGCATGGTTGCTCTGGAAGCCGTCTTTCGTAATTTCATCACGGTTCTGGCTGCCGCGAAGCTGAACCACGTCAAAACCGTCGCCGATTTCGACGCCTTTCACCGCGTTAATGCTCATCAGCGCGTGGGCGATGTCGGCGTCGAGGCGGTCAAATACCGGCTCGCCCCAGCCAGCCGGCACGCCGTCGGCTACCACGGTGACTTTCGCGCCAATAGAGTCACCCTCTTTTTTCAGGCCGCGCATCAGTTCGTCCAGCGCGTCCAGCTTGTCGGCATCGGCGCAGAAGAACGGGTTAAGCTCGACCTGATCCCAGTCTTTGATTGCCAGCGGAATGTCGCCCATCTGGGTCAGACAGCCGCGGATAACGATGCCGAATTTCTGCTGGAGATATTTTTTGGCAATCGCCCCTGCCGCCACGCGCATCGCGGTTTCACGTGCGGAAGACCGGCCGCCGCCGCGATAGTCGCGGAAGCCATATTTTTGCTCATAGGTGTAATCGGCATGGCCAGGACGGAAAACGTCTTTGATTGCGCCGTAGTCCTGAGAGCGCTGATCGGTGTTTTCAATCAGCAGTCCGATGCTGGTGCCGGTGGTACGGCCCTCAAATACGCCGGAGAGAATTTTGACCTGGTCCGGCTCGCGACGCTGCGTGGTGTAGCGAGAGGTACCCGGACGACGACGATCGAGGTCATGCTGCAAATCGGCTTCGGTCAGTTCGATGCCTGGCGGGACGCCATCAACGATACAACCCAGTGCCAGACCGTGCGACTCGCCAAAGGTGGTCACACGGAATACCTGTCCAATACTGTTTCCTGCCATCACGGCTCCGATGTTGTTGTTTGTGTTTGAGCGTTGTGAAACGGGCCGAAGCCCGTTGGATTAATCTTTGTAAATGCTGAAGTATTCGCGCGCGTCAAGCAGCTGCGCTTTGGTCAGCATAAAGACGCCGTCACCACCGTTGTCGAACTCAAGCCAGGTGAACGGCACATCCGGGTACTGCTCTATCAGATGTACCATGCTGTTGCCCACTTCACAAATCAGAACGCCGTCGTCGGTCAGATAATCCGGCGCACACGCCAGGATGCGGCGGGTCAGCTTCAGGCCGTCAGAGCCTGACGCCAGGCCCAGCTCCGGCTCGTGACGGTACTCGTTCGGCAGATCGGACATGTCTTCTGCATCCACGTACGGCGGATTGGTAACGATCAGGTCGTATTGCAGCGTCGGCAGGTCGCGGAACAGGTCAGAGCGGATAGGCGTGACGTGATGGATCAGGCCGTGCTCTTCAATGTTGTGTTCGGTAACGGCCAGCGCGTCGGTGGAGATATCGACGGCGTCCACTTCCGCTTCAGGGAAAGCGTAGGCGCAGGCAATGGCGATGCAGCCGCTGCCGGTGCACATATCGAGAATGTGCTGCGGCTGGTGCGCGATCAGGCCGTCAAAGTGGTTATTGATCAGCTCACCAATCGGCGAGCGCGGCACCAGCACACGCTCGTCAACGTAGAACTCGTGGCCGCAGAACCAGGCTTTGTTGGTCAGGTAAGCCACCGGAATGCGCTCGTTCACGCGGCGGATCACGCGCTCAACGATGCGGTGTTTTTCGCTGGAGGTCAGGCGCGCGGTACGCATGTCTTCCGGAATATCCAGCGGCAGATAGAGTGACGGCAGCACCAGCTGGACGGCCTCATCCCACGGGTTATCGGTGCCGTGACCGTACCAGATATTGGCGGCGCTGAAGCGGCTAACCGACCAGCGCAACATGTCCTGTATGGTATGCAGCTCGTTTACTGCTTCATCGACAAAAATTTTATCCACTCTTTCCTCCAGGGCATGCTCGCATAATTTTCGGCGGCTAGTTTGCCATGAAGACGGGGATAAATCAGCAATGACGCGTACCGCTTGAGGTTAAAAAATGCGTTTAGTCGGGTACACTATCGGAAATACGAGATGAGAATGACGAATGAAAAAGAAAACACCGCTCAGCGAGGAGGATCAGGCTCTCTTCCGTCAGCTGATGACCGGGACGCGTAAAATCACGCAGGACACCATTGTCCATCGCCCGCAGCGTAAGAAAATCAGCGAGGTTCCGGTCAAACGTCTGCTCCAGGAGCAGGCCGATAACAGCCACTATTTTTCAGATGAATTCCAGCCGCTGCTCAATACGCAGGGGGCCGTGAAGTACGTGCGCGAGGACGTCAGCCATTTTGAGCTGAAGAAGCTGCGCCGGGGCGATTATTCGCCGGAGCTGTTTCTCGATCTGCACGGGCTGACGCAGATGCAGGCGAAGCAGGAGCTGGGGGCGTTGATCGCGGCGTGCCGACGCGAGCATGTTTTTTGCGCCTGCGTGATGCACGGTCACGGCAAACATATTCTCAAACAACAGACGCCGCTGTGGCTGGCTCAGCATCCACACGTGATGGCTTTTCATCAGGCACCAAAAGAGTACGGCGGAGATGCCGCATTGCTGGTGTTGATTGAAGTTGAGGAGTGGCAGCCGCCAGAGTTGCCCTGACAGGATGGCGGGAAGCGCTATGCCCCCGCCATATCGCACGTCACGTCAGATGGCTTTTGCCATCTTCAGGTTGCACGGACTCATTTGCCAGTTGAAGACCCCTTTGCCGGTTTCGTCGAGGGTGACGTTGGCAATGGCGGACGTTGTGAACATTGGTGGCGTTTCGCCCGGGCACAGCTCAGATACCAGATAGCCGACCAGCGGCAGGTGGGAAATGACCAGTGCGGAAGCAACACCTTCATTGCACAGCGCCTGAAGGTAAGCGCTGACAAGGCCAACATCGCCGCACGGCGTGAGTTCAGGAAGAACGTCCACGCTGGCCGGCAGGTTCATACACTCCCCTACCACATCCAGCGTCTGCTCTGCCCGCAGGAACGGACTCACCAGAACGCGTTCAATGTCCACTTTTTGACCTTTAAGCCATGTTGCCATCTGACGGGATTCGTCGCAGCCACAGACGGTTAAAGGACGTACTGAGTCACTGGCGGCATCAAGTGCCGCGTCGCCGTGACGCATGATAAAAACTTGCATATTGCACCGCTTTTGTTAACCAGAATCACCGGCGTTAACTACCCGCGATTAATGCTCTGAGGTAGAAAACCCGATGGCCGGGCATTGTGCCTGATCCATTCGGTGAATGAAACGCTGTTTTTTACCTCAATGGCGTAAGTATAGTCAATCTCTGTTTACAATTTCGCCAGAACAGGTTCCATTACCTCAGGATTTACCCTTCTTTGACTTCAGTTTACGCAATCAGTTTCCCTTGCGGGCCAGAATGTCTGGCCCCGTTCCGCCATCTGCAATAATTCGTCACAAGGTGTAAACCGTGGACCGTATTGCGAGGCCAGACGTTGCAGGATCGCAACCACTTCACCCGCCCCGAGGGTATCCATGTACCGGAACGGGCCGCCAAGGAATGGCGGGAAACCGATGCCAAACACGGCGCCGATGTCGCCGTCGCGCGCGCTTTTGATCACCTGCTCGCCAAAGCAACGCGCCGCTTCATTGAGCATCATCATTACGCAGCGCTCAGCGCACTGAACTGCCGACAGTTTTCCCTGACCCGTGACGGGAATAAGCGCATAAACCGAAGGGTCGACCTGTTTCTTGCTTTTACGCCCTTTCGCGGCGTAAAGATAGAAACCGCGTTCATTTTTTCTGCCTTTGCGATCGTCCTTCAAAATTGCAGAAACAAAGTTTGCAGGCGGCGCAAAACGATCGCCATAAGTTGCTTCCAGCACAGGGATAATTTTAGTCCCCGTATCAATCCCTACCTCATCCAAAAGCTGGATTGGGCCAACGGGGAAACCAAACTTCACCAGGGCATCATCGACGTGCTCAATTTTCTCCCCTTCCGTCAGCAGCCGCATTGCTTCGTTAATGTACGGCGCCAGAATACGGTTGACGTAGAAGCCCGCTTTGTCCGCGACCACAACGGGGGTTTTGCCCTGTTTTTTCGCCAGCTTCACCACGGTGGCAATAGTTTGCGGGCTGGTTGTGGCATGCGGGATCACCTCCACCAGCGGCATTTTTTCGACCGGGCTAAAAAAGTGCAGCCCTATCACCTGCTCCGGGCGCGCGGCTTTCGCCGCGATGTCGCCAATCGGCAAAGAGGAGGTGTTTGAAGCAAAAATGGTGTGCGGCGCGCAATGCTGCTCAACGTCCGCCACCATCTGTTGCTTAAGGGCCAGATCTTCGAACACGGCTTCAATCACCAGATCGCGGTGTGCGAACCCGCTGTAGTCGGTGGTGCCCGTGATCGTCGCGAGGGTTTTATCGCGCTCGCTGGCCTTAATATGGCGGCGTTTCACTTTGCGATCGAGATTCTGCCAGCTGTACTGCAACGCGTGGTTGATGCCCTTAGGGTTGATATCTTTAATACGTACGGGCAATTTGCCTTTGCTGGCGGTGACAAACGCGATGCCGCCACCCATCAGCCCGCCGCCCAGAACGCCAATGGCGCGCAACGGAGCCGGTTCAGCTTCGCTGCCCGGATCTTTTTTGACCTCCGTGCTGGCAAAGAAAATGCTGCGCAGCGCCTGCGATTGCGGCGTCATCGCCAGTTCGCCAAACGCCTTCGCTTCTGCGGCATAGCCGCTGCTGCTGCCCTGCGATAAACCGGTTTCAATCACCTCCAGAATGCGCTTCGTTGCCGGATAGTTTCCTCTGGTTTTTTGCTCGGTTTTTTTATCCACCATCCTGAACAGCAGCGCGCGTCCCAGCGGCCCGGCAAGGATGCGCTCGCGCACCGGCAGAGGGCGTTTCGCCTGACGCCCCTTCAGCGCCCGTTCAACGGCAGCGTCAAGCAGGATAGCGTGCGGAACGACCTCATCAACCAGACCCGCCTTCAGGGCCTGACGGGCGCGCAGCTGTTTACCGGTTAAGATCATCTCCAGCGCCGTGCTGACGCCCACCAGACGCGGCAGGCGCTGCGTTCCACCTGAGCCGGGCAGCAACCCAAGCTGTACCTCCGGCAGGCCGAGTACGGTTTTTGCATCGTCGGTACAAATGCGGCTGTGGCAGGCCAGCGTCAGCTCAAGCCCGCCGCCCAGGCAGGCCCCATGAATCGCGGCGACAACGGGTATCGACAGCGCATGGATCTCCGCCATCACCTGCTGACCCTGACGCGCCAGATCTTCTGCCTCCTGAGCGCTTGCAGCGCGGGCAATCATATTGATATCGGCCCCGGCGATGAAGTTATCCGGCTTTGCCGAGATAAATACCAGTCCACGTATCGCTTTGTTTTCGCGGATCTGTCTGAGCATTGCGCGCACCTGAACGCCAAACTCGGCCTTCAGGGTATTCATCTTTTCGTCGGGCACATCAATGGTAATAACGGCCACGTTATCGAGGCGAACGGCCAGGTTAAATGCAGATGTCGTTTCCATTATTCAGCCTCCAGAACCATTGCTGCACCCAGGCCGCCCGCCGCACAGGCGGTGACGAGACCAAAACCGCCGCCACGTCGACGCAGCTCGTGCAACGTCTGGGTTATCATTCGCGCCCCTGTCGCCGCAAACGGATGACCGTAGGCGATGGAGCCACCCAGCACGTTGAATTTACTCTGATCGACTTCGCCTGTGGCATGCGCGCGGCCCAGCACGTCGCGGGCAAAGCGCTCGCTCGCCATAAGCTGCACGTTTGCCAGCGTTTGGGCGGCAAAGGCTTCGTGCATATCAATCAGCGTGAGATCGGAGAGCGTCAGCCCTGCGCGATCCAGCGCCAGCGGCGTGGACCAGGCCGGTCCGAGCAGCATGTCCTGCCAGACATCGATGGCGGTAAAGGCGTAGCTGCGCAAATAGCCCAGCGGCGTAATGCCCAGCTCTTTCGCCCGGGATTCCGTCATCAGGATCACGGCGGCGGCACCGTCCGTCAGAGGCGTACTGTTAGCCGCGGTGACCGTACCGTGCTTACGGTCAAACGCCGGGCGCAGTTTGGCGTAATCCGCCAGCGTGGAGGTGCCGCGGATGTTGTTATCTTCTGAAAGCGGTTCGCGGTAAGGCGGCACGTAGGCGGTCATTACTTCGTCGGCCAGTTTGCCCTCCGACCAGGCTTTCGCTGCCAGCTGATGCGAGCGATGCGCCAGCGCGTCCTGCTGCTCACGGGTAATACCGTAGGTTTTTGCCATCTGCTCGGCAGTGTCGCCCATTCGCAGGCCGGTGGAGTATTCCGCAACTGCAGGGGGCACGGGCATGAGGTCGCGCAGGCGTAAACGCGAGAAGAGTTTGAGCTTCGCGCCGGTGGTCCGGGCTTTATTGGCATCCACCAGGATGCGGGCCAGCCGTTTGCTGACGCCGATGGGCAGCACGGAGGAGGAATCCGCGCCTCCGGCGATCCCCGCGCGAATGGTTCCCGCCATCAGGCTTTCAGCCACGTTCGCCACCGCCTGAAAACTGGTGGCGCAGGCGCGGCTGACGCTGTAGGCGTCGGTGTGAACGTTCATGCCGGTGCCCAGGACGATTTCACGCGCGATATTGGGCGCTTCCGGCATTTGCACGACCTGGCCGAAAACCAGCTGCTCAATAACCTCTGGCGGGATCTCGCTGCGAGCCAGCATCTCCCCCACGACCATTTTTCCCAGATCGACAGCCGGTATACCGTGAAACGCGGTTGCCTGACGCGCAAACGGCGTACGTAACCCGCTGACAATGGCAATGCGGTCACCGTGTCGGGTGATAAGCGGTAATGCCTGACTCATAACACTCCCCTGTAAAAAAATTTTGCGCGCACATTAAGTGGTCTGACCTGATAATAGTGTTAACTATTTTTTTACATTGAGCCAATCGGGGAAGCGAAAAATTGCGAGCTAAGGCACAGAGAAGAAAAAGAAAATGCCCAGGGTAAAAGCAAAACGGTAACCCGTGGGTTACCGTTTTTAGAGTTTGCGCCCTCTCCCGTGGGAGAGGGTTGGGGTGAGGGCACCAGACCGCAGGAATTAACGCAGGCCCAGCTGGAAAATCAGCGTTTCAGCTTCGCAGGCGAACACGAAGTCGATATCCAGCTGCACGCCGCCGTCCACTTCCGTAAAGGTAGATTTGATTTCGCACGGATCGGATTCCACTTCGCGCGCGCGCTGGGTCAGCGCCGCCAGCGTTTCTTCCGCTTCAGCGCGATTGCTGAAGACGCGGCTGTAAGAGGCGGTGCAATCGGTGTTGTCCATGATGGTGCCAACATCCATACAGCAGCAAACCGGGGTTTCATCAGCACTGCATTTACTCATAGCTCAATTTCCTCTGTATTCGCGCAACGCGCGAGATAAACACGATGCGACTATTTTACGCCCCCGGACGAGCCCCCTCCAGCCGTTAATGGCGCAAAATCGGATAAGTGAGCAATATCACACTAAAAAATGATCTAAAACAAAATTCACCTTTTCAGATGATTCGCACTGGTCACAATTTTGCCAACCAGATCTCGTTTCAAGAAACATATCTGAAAATATTAATAAACAAACTTGCAACATCCCAGCTGGTCAGACCTATACTCTCGCCACTGGTCTGATTTGTAAGTCATACCTCAGACCCTACACTTCGCGCTCCTGTTACGGTATGTAACAATTATTGAATAAAAATAACTCAATGAGGTTATGGTCATGAGCCAGAAAACCCTGTTCAAACAAACTGCTTTAGCAGTTGCAGTGGCAATCGTCTCAACGTCCGCCTGGTCAGCGGGCTTCCAGTTAAACGAATTTTCTTCCTCTGGCCTTGGCCGTGCGTATTCCGGGGAAGGTGCGATTGCCGATGACGCAGGCAACGCAAGCCGTAACCCGGCGCTGATCATGATGTTCGATCGCCCTACCTTCTCTGCTGGTGCGGTTTACATCGATCCTGATGTCAACATTTCTGGCAAATCTCAGTTCACCGGCGCGGATCTGAAGGCGGATAACATTGCGCCAACGGCGTGGGTGCCTAACCTGCACTTTGTTGCCCCGATTAACGAACAGTTTGGTTGGGGGGCATCTGTTACCTCTAACTATGGCCTGGCGACGGAATTCAACAACGATTATCCGGCCGGGGAATACGGCGGTAAAACCGACCTGACCACCCTGAACCTCAACCTGAGCGGCGCCTATCGTCTGAACGATAGCTGGAGCTTCGGTCTGGGCTTCAATGCCGTTTACGCCGATGCAAAAATCGAGCGTTACACCGGCGAGCAAACCGCTGCGCTGCCGAAAAACAGCAACAAAATCGCCAGCCTGAAAGGTGATGAATGGGGCTACGGCTGGAACGCCGGGATCCTGTATGAACTGGATAAAAACAACCGCTGGGGTCTGACCTATCGCTCAGAAGTGAAAATCGATTTCGATGGCGATTACAAAAGCGGCATCCTGAGCCCAGTCAACGGTATGGTTCCGGGCGCAGGCACCACCATTCCATGGGGTACCTCGAATCAAACCGTACCGGGTTCACTGTCGCTGCACCTGCCTGAAATGTGGGAAGTGTCTGGTTACAACCGCGTTGCGCCGCAGTGGGCAATTCACTATAGCCTCGCGTATACCAGCTGGAGCCAGTTCCAGGAGCTGAAAGCCACCGGCAGCAACGGCCAGACGCTGTTCTATAAGGACGAGAGCTTCCACGACGCATACCGTCTGGCGCTCGGTACGACCTACTATATGGATGACAACTGGACGTTCCGTACCGGTATCGCGTTTGATGACAGCCCGGTCCCGGCTGATAAACGTTCTATCTCCATTCCGGATCAGGACCGCTTCTGGCTGAGTGCGGGTGCAACCTACGCATTTAACGAGAATGCGTCCATCGACGCGGGCGTCTCTTATATGCACGGTCAGAAAGTCACCTTCCAGGAAGGCCCTTACGAGTTTACCTCTGAAGGTAAAGCGTGGCTGTTCGGTACCAACTTTAACTACGCGTTCTAATCCCAACACGATTAAAAAAGGTGAGCATCGCTCACCTTTTTTATTTATTCCGAATCAATATCTTTTAATTCGTTCTCAATGGCTTTCGCGTTCGGATTATCTTCCGGCTTCAGCTTACCGCCGTTGGCAATAAAGTCGTGGTTCTGGAAATAGGCCTCACGCACCATGATGTACGGATCAGAAGACTGACGCAGCAGACCGTCAGAGTCCAGCAGTTGCGCACGTGTTTCAATCCCTTCCACGGTCCATTTACCAATCGACAGCGGCCAGGTGAGCCATGACAACACCGGATACAGCGTATCCACCATGTCGCCGCCATCGTCACGCACGGTGAAGCTGCCGTAGAACGGCAGATGCACATACGGACCATAACCTACGCCATAATGCCCCAGCGTACTGCCGAAACGGTGCGGCTGTTCACGCTGTAGTTTCGGGTTAGCCATGCCTGCGACATCAATTAAGCCGCCCATGCCCAGCAGGGAGTTCAGGAAGAAGCGGGTGAAATGCACCATCCCCTGATACGGGTCGCCCTGGAGGAAGTAGTTCACCATCACCGCTGGCTCTTCGAGGTTACTGGTAAAGTTGCTCAGGCCGTTTCGCGCTGGCTGCGGAACGTAGTCACGCCATGCCACGGCAACCGGACGAACCAGGTACGGATCCAGCACATTATAGTTAAAGCTGTACATTGAACGGTTAAATCCTTCGAGAGGATCGGAGCGTCCGGTTTGCTCGCCAGAGCTGGCGCAGCCCACAAGCATCGTCACGCCCAGCGCAAGCGCCGACAGCCGAAGTTTCATACATTTCTCCCTGTTCAATATGGCTATCGTTGAATGCCATCTGTAACGGAGCAGGTGACGCTCCGCCTGAAACGTGCAAGTGATTGTAACAGCACGCTTACCGATGTCTACGAGGACAATGACGACCCGCTCGCGTCATCACGCTAATTTCAGCATAGCCTGTCTTTAAGAATTCGTTTCGCCGGCAATTTTATATTGGCTTTGAAAGAGATGTCTCACCTTTATTGCCATTTTTTGCAATTTAAGAGCTTCCCCACGGGCAAGGCGCTAAAAGCCGCTACGCTTAAATGAGCGATAACCCCGAAGGAGCAGTTATGAAAGACATTAACGAAGAAAAAATTGGCGAGAACAATGAAGAACCTGAGATTGAGAGCGAGGAGAAAGACCGGGGCGAAGAGATAGAAGTCGATGAGGATCGCCTGCCGTCGCGCGCCATGGCGATTCATGAACATATTCGCCAGGATGGCGAAAAGGAGATGGAGCGTGACGCGATGGCCCTGCTGTGGTCAGCCATCGCAGCCGGTCTGTCGATGGGCGCATCGCTGCTTGCCAAAGGGATATTTCACGTGCAGCTGGAAGGCGTGCCGGGCGGGTTTATGCTCGAAAATTTAGGCTACACGTTCGGCTTTATCATCGTCATTATGGCGCGGCAGCAGCTTTTTACCGAGAACACCGTTACCGCCGTACTGCCGGTCATGCAAAACCCCACCCTCGGAAATTTTGGCTTACTGATGCGCCTGTGGAGCGTCGTGCTGCTGGGGAACCTCATCGGTACGGGCGTAGCCGCCTGGGCCTTCGAGTATATGCCCATATTTGATGAACCGACCCGTGACGCATTCGTGAAGATTGGGATGGCTGTGATGAAAAACACGCCGGTCGAAATGTTCTCTAATGCCATTATCTCCGGCTGGATCATCGCCACTATGGTCTGGATGTTCCCGTCAGCGGGCAGCGCGAAAATCGTCGTGATTATCC
Organism: Enterobacter cloacae complex sp. P24RS; assembly: GCF_014982165.1. Taxonomy (NCBI): domain Bacteria; kingdom Pseudomonadati; phylum Pseudomonadota; class Gammaproteobacteria; order Enterobacterales; family Enterobacteriaceae; genus Enterobacter; species Enterobacter cloacae complex sp. P24RS. The sequence continues at coordinate 18,335 of NZ_JADCKU010000008.1, read as the reverse complement.
TGATGACCTGGCTTATCGCACTCGCGGATACCACGCACATCGTTGTCGGGACCGTAGAAATCCTTTATCTGGTGTTTAACGGCACCCTCCACTGGAGCGACTTTTTCTGGCCGTTCGCCCTGCCTACCCTCGCAGGCAACATTTGTGGCGGAACCTTTATCTTTGCGCTGCTGAGCCATGCGCAAATCCGTAACGACATGTCCAACAAGCGTAAGGCCGAGCTTAAGGCTCAGGAAAAAAAGGATAAAACAGCCGAAAAATCGGCGTGAACGGTGACTCTTTGACCAGTCAGGCGGCAATGCGCTTAACGAAAAGTGTAAATAACGTTATACTCTTGCCGCTTCGTCCCCTTAGTTAAATGGATATAACGAGCCCCTCCTAAGGGCTAGTTGCAGGTTCGATTCCTGCAGGGGACACTTCTGTTTTTCCTTATGCCCCCTTCCAAAGCTCCACGCAGTTCCGGCCACGCCGTTTCGCGCCGTATAAGGCTTCATCCGCAGCCTGAATCAGCCGTTCGTAATCAGGATGACCGTTAAACATCGCAGCGCCTATCGAGAGTGAGAGCGGGATAATCTCGCCGGTTGGGGAGTTAACCTTGATTTTTTCCACCCGTTTGCGAATGCGCTCGGCAATACGCAGCGTATCCACTTCCGAGATTTCCGTCAGCACAATCAGGAACTCATCCCCGCCGTAGCGAAAAACGTAATCGCAGGTTCGCACGTTGTCGTAGAACGCGCCGGAAACTTTTCGCAGGATCTCGTCCCCGGTATTGTGTCCCCAGGTATCATTGATTTGTTTAAATTTGTCGACATCAATCAGCAGCGTTGAGAGCATTGTCCCGGCCCGGGTGGCGTGCAGGATTTCGCGTTTGAAGATGGTTGGCAGGAAACGGCGGTTCAACAGACGAGTCAGGACATCCACCCCCACCTCGTGCCGCGAAACTTCATCAAATAGCTCGCGCAGCAGGGTGATGATTTGCGAGAGGGTATTCCGCATTCGCTGCAAGAATTTATCCCGGTGCACTTTATCATTCAGGTCCTGCCCTGACAGACGGACCTCGTTAAAAAGGTCATCAAATTCCTGAATCAGACGAGAGATATGCCCGGCCTCAGCGATCCCGCTGAAATAGTGGCGACCTTTATGGCTAAACCACAGTCCAAATTCAGACTGACCCAGCGGAAGACTGTTGCCGATACTGGAATTAAGGGTGATTTTATACAGCAGCACCATTTCCCATGACAGTAACGCCGCGGTCTGTCTTTCTTTCTCCTCTTCTGCGTTCTCCATTAAGGAAAAGATGCGATAATTCTCATCTTCCTTCGCCGCACTGTTCTCGCTAAAAACATAGGCACGCGACATCACTTCCATGGCCAGATCGATACTGTTTATCGCGTAATGATAAATATGCAGCTTCACCTCGGGCGTATGGGCGCTGGTAGTAATGACGGGTAACAGCAGCTTTTTCAGAACACGAAAGCCCATTTCGACCAAATCAACCGAAATACCAATACGGGCATGAACATCCGCAGCGCGCTGCTGCGCCCGCATCTGCTCTTCAACCTGCTCCACCCGGCATGAGAGCACATCAATAAGCCAGCGACGAAGCGCCTCCTGAAGCTGCCTTTCCACCTGTTCGGTCGTCAGGAATTCAGCCACCGAAGGGTCCGCCAGCACCACACGATAAAATTCAGCAACCAGCGGCGATGCGTTGTCCCTGGCAAGCTCAGTCGCAAGGCGATGCACGTCGGGATCGGTCTCATTAATCAGCTTCACCCACTCTTCTTTCACCGTTTGCAGGTAGGTTTCCATGATCTGCTCCTTAAGGAGTCATGCGGGAACGCAGATTTAACAATAGCAAAATCAACCCACTCCGCAATTGTCGCTTTTTTAAGCAAAAACGAGTGATAGCTCATATTGTATAACGGTGCTACATTATGCCGCCCACCCAAGTCAGCAATGGCCAGGCAACGTCGTAAAGAACGGTAAAGCCTGCAACCATGACCTCGTCCTACGGTCTTAATGGCACGTGGTATCGCGAAGTCTGCGCTACCTTCACAGGCTTTAAAAAGGTTCCACTATTTTGTCTCAATCCAAATTTCAGCGGGCGTTTCTGCATCCGCGCTACTGGTTTACATGGTTCGGCCTTGGCGTACTTTGGCTACTGGTCCAACTCCCTTATCCTGTGATTCGTTTTCTGGGTTCGAAGCTCGGCAGCGCATCGCGTCACTTCCTCAAACGTCGTGAGTCCATTGCACGTAAAAATCTCGAACTTTGCTTTCCGCATTACAATGCGCAGCAGCGCGAAACGCTGATTGCGGAAAATTTCAAATCTATCGGTATGGCGCTGCTTGAAACCGGTATGGCCTGGTTCTGGTCAGACGAACGCGTCCGTAAATGGTTCGACGTGGAAGGTCTGGATAACCTGAAACGTGCCCAGCTGCAAAAGCGCGGCGTGATGGTTGTTGGCGTACATTTTATGTCTCTTGAGCTGGGCGGCCGCGTTATGGGCCTCTGTCAGCCGATGATGGCAACCTATCGCCCGCATAACAGTGCGCTGATGGAATGGGTACAAACGCGGGGTCGCATGCGCTCCAACAAGGCGATGATCAGCCGTAACAATCTGCGCGGTATGGTGGGCGCCCTGAAAAAAGGTGAAGCCGTCTGGTTTGCCCCGGATCAGGATTACGGTCCTAAAGGCAGTAGCTTTGCCCCTTTCTTCGCGGTTAAAGATGTCGCTACGACAAACGGTACCTTTGTGATTTCACGTCTGTCAGGCGCCGCGATGTTAACGGTTACCATGGTCCGAAAAGCCGATAAGTCAGGCTATCGTCTGCACATTTCCCCAGAAATGGCGAACTATCCTGAAGACGAAAGTGAAGCCGCTACCTTTATCAATAAGGTGATTGAATTCGAGATTATGCGTGCACCCGAGCAGTATTTGTGGATGCACCGCCGCTTCAAAACCCGCCCACTGGGCGAAGCCTCACTCTATATCTGAACCCTTCCGAAGGTTAGTTTCGCTAAGAAACTAACCTTTTCAAACACCTGTCATCGCCGTGCGTAACGGTTTCGTTCAACCGTCGCTCAATACGCATTTATTGCGTACTGAAATCAAACTGTCGCCGTTCCACGACACTCGTAAGTATAGGAAATTATTTAAAAAAATGCCTCTTGTCACTCCTGAATTTTAGGCGTACATTAGCGCCGTCTGGCGACAGGAAAGCACAGAATTCAGGGCTGAAGTTAGCGACGGAACGGGATAAATCCGATTTCCCCTTTCGCATGATTTCAACTCTCTATACTCAGTTGGACTCTGTTTTTTTAATGCGTACCGGAAGATACGCGGAGCGATGAAACGTGAAATATTTCTTTATGGGCATTTCGGTTATTGTTTTAGTTTGGGCCGGAACGTTTGCTCTGATGATCTAGTTAAGAAAATGCAGTCAAAAAAACAGGCGCCGTTGGCGCCTGTTTTTTTGGTGTCCGTTAAGACTCAGCTTGTTCCGTAACGCTCTTCGCTGCGAGCAAACCATCCGCGCGGAACATGCTTTTGATCCCCCGCACTGCCTGACGGATACGGTCGCTGTTTTCGATCAGCGCGAAACGCACGTGCGTGTCACCGTAGTCACCAAAGCCAATGCCCGGAGAGACGCACACCTTCGCGTCCTGAAGCAGTTTTTTGGCAAATTCCAGCGATCCCATCGCCGCATATGGCTCGGGGATTTTCGCCCAGACGTACATGGAAGCTTTAGGCATTTCCACCATCCAGCCCGCTTCGTGAAGCCCTTTGACAAGCACATCACGGCGGCGTTTGTACTGGGCGGCAATATCAAGTACGCACTGCTGATCCCCTTCCAGCGCCGCGATGGCCGCGACCTGTAATGGCGTAAAGGTGCCATAGTCATGGTAGCTTTTAATACGTGCCAGGGCGCTCACCAGCGTTTTGTTCCCGACCATAAATCCAATTCGCCAGCCCGCCATGTTGTAGCTTTTCGAGAGCGTGAAAAACTCAACCGCCACATCACGGGCACCCGGTACCTGCATAATGGACGGCGCTTTCCAGCCATCATAAACGATATCGGCATAGGCGAGATCGTGTACCACCAGCACGTCGTAACGCTTAGCCAGTGCAACCACTTTCTCAAAGAATTCGAGTTCAACGCATTGTGCCGTTGGGTTAGACGGGAAGCCGAGGATCATCATTTTCGGCTTTGGATAGCTTTCACGAATCGCCCGTTCCAGCTCGTTAAAGAAGTCGACGCCTTCCACCAGCGGAACAGAACGAACCTGCGCGCCGGCAATCACCGCCCCATAAATATGAATAGGGTAGCTCGGGTTCGGCACCAGGACGGTATCGCCGTGATCCAGCGTCGCCAGCATCAGGTGGGCCAGCCCCTCTTTCGAGCCAATGGTCACGATCGCTTCACTTTCGGGATCGATATCCACCTGATAACGATCCTGATACCAGCGAGAGATCGCCCGACGTAACCGGGGAATGCCGCGTGAGGTCGAGTACCCGTGGGTATCAGGACGCTGGGCAACGGTGCAGAGTTTCTCAACGATATGCGGCGGCGTTGGGCCGTCAGGGTTACCCATACTGAAATCGATAATGTCTTCGCCGCGCCGACGCGCAGCCATTTTCAGTTCAGCAGTGATGTTGAAAACATAAGGGGGGAGACGATCGATACGCGTAAAACGGCGTTCAGGACTGAATTCAGCCATAGATTCCTCAGAGTCACGTTAGCGCCCGGACCGTCCGAGCGACGCTGCCACCCGTGTGGCGTGCTTAGAAAATAACCTGAAGAAAAAGACGCTGTCGAGAGGGTAATGACAAAATAATATTTTGCGCTAAAACGGGAATACTATAGCAGTCAAAAGCGGAACGCTTTTCGCGAACAGGCAGTTTTAAGCGCTACGATTTAACACGTTGTTATCAGTATCGTTACCGTACTTTTTACCTCAAACGGAAACGCACCAACTTTCAGTCAAAAGCAAGCAATCCCCTTTGAGAATTATGGTTTTTCCTCATTTGATAAATCTGACGGATAGCTGGTCATCAGGCCCCATGTTTTCTATCATAGATTTTTCCCGTTTTCCCAGGCCTGACCGTGCACGAAATCTTCAATATGCTCCTTGCGGTGTTCGACCGCGCGGCATTAATGCTGATCTGTCTCTTTTTTCTCATCCGCATTCGCTTGTTTCGCGAGCTTTTGCATAAATCAGCCCACTCGCCAAAAGAGCTGCTGGCCGTCACGTTTATCTTTTCGATGTTTGCCCTGTTCAGCACCTGGTCCGGCGTGCCGGTAGAAGGATCGCTGGTAAACGTGCGCATCATCGCCGTGATGTCAGGCGGGATCCTCTTTGGCCCCTGGGTCGGGATTATTACGGGCATTATCGCCGGGACCCACCGATACCTGATTGATATTGGCGGCGTGACGGCCGTCCCCTGCTTTATCACCAGCATTATTGCCGGGATACTCTCCGGCTGGATTAACCGCAAAATCCCGAAAAAGCAGCACTGGCGTGCGGGGATTATCGCAGGGATGATTTGCGAAACGCTGACCATGATTCTGGTCATCGTCTGGGCGCCCACCGTTGCGCTGGGGCTGGATATCGTCTCGAAGATCGGGATTCCGATGATCCTCGGGAGCGTCTGTATCGGTTTTATCGTGCTGCTGGTGCAAAGCGTGGAAGGTGAAAAAGAGGCCAGCGCCGCGCGTCAGGCCAAGCTGGCGCTGGATATTGCCAACAAAACGCTGCCGCTTTTCCGACACGTTAACGCCGACTCTTTACGTCAGGTTTGCGATATCATCCGCCGGGACATTCATGCGGATGCGGTCGCTATCACCAATATTAACCACGTGCTGGCTTACGTTGGCGTCGGTGAGCACAACTACCGCGACAGCGACGATACCATCAGCCCGACCACCAGACAGGCAATTAATTACGGAAAAATCATCATTAAAAATAATGATGAAGCCCACCGAACGCCAGAGATCCACTCGATGCTGGTGATCCCGCTGTGGGAAAAAGGGGTCGTTACGGGGACGCTGAAAATTTACTACTGTCACGCGCACCAAATCACCTCCTCGCTTCAGGAAATGGCGATTGGCCTGTCGCAAATTATCTCCACCCAACTTGAAGTGTCGCGTGCGGAGCAGCTGCGCGAGATGGCAAATAAGGCAGAACTCCGTGCCCTGCAAAGCAAGATCAATCCCCATTTTCTGTTTAACGCGCTGAATGCGATCTCCTCCTCCATCCGTCTTAATCCGGACACCGCGCGGCAGCTGATTTTTAATCTGTCACGCTATCTGCGCTACAACATTGAGCTAAAAGACGACGAGCAGATCGACATCAAAAAAGAGCTGTATCAAATTAAGGATTACATCGCGATCGAGCAGGCACGCTTTGGCGATAAGCTCACCGTCATTTACGATATTGATGAGGAGGTCAACTGCGTGATCCCAAGCCTGTTGATCCAGCCGCTGGTGGAAAATGCCATTGTTCACGGTATTCAGCCGTGTAAAGGCAAAGGCGTGGTCACGATTAGCGTGACGGAAAGCGGTAACCGCGTGCGCATCGCCGTGCGCGATACCGGACACGGCATCGATCCGAAAGTCATCGAGCGCGTCGAGGCAAATGAAATGCCGGGCAACAAGATCGGGCTGCTGAACGTGCACCACCGGGTCAAGCTGCTGTTCGGTGACGGGCTGCACATTCACCGTCTTGAGCCGGGCACCGAGATTGCATTTTATGTTCCGAATGAACGAACGCCCGTTAATGCCCCCATTTCCTTGTTGCCGTAGGCCGGAGTAACAGATGAAAGTCATCATTGTAGAAGATGAAATTCTGGCTCAGCAGGAGTTGAGCTGGCTTATCAAAACCCACAGCCAGATGGAGATTGTTGGCTGCTTTGAGGATGGTCTGGACGTGCTGAAATTTTTGCAGCATAACCGGGTCGACGCGATTTTTCTCGATATTAATATTCCGTCGCTGGACGGCGTCCTGCTGGCGCAAAATATCAATCAGTTCGCCCACAAGCCGTTTATTGTGTTTGTCACCGCGTGGAAAGAGCATGCCGTGGAAGCCTTCGAGCTCGAGGCGTTTGACTATATTCTCAAGCCGTACCAGGAGTCGCGTATTATCAGTATGCTGCATAAGCTGGAAGCCGCATGGCAGCAGCAGACGCTGCCCGCCAGCACCAGCCCGGCAGCGCGGGAAAACGACACCATTAACCTGGTGAAAGACGAACGGATCATCGTCACGCCTGTCGACGATATTTACTATGCCGAAGCGCATGAAAAAATGACGTTTGTCTATACGCGGCGTGAATCCTACGTCATGGCGATGAACATCACCGAATTTTGCAATAAACTCCCGGCCGCCCGCTTCTTCCGCTGCCACCGTTCGTTCTGCGTCAACCTGAACAAGATCCGCGAAATCGAGCCCTGGTTTAATAACACCTATATTTTGCGTCTGAAGGATCTGGATTTTCAGGTGCCGGTAAGCCGCAGCAGGGTGAAAGAGTTCCGCCAGCTCATGCACCTGTAGTGCGTTCCCTCTCCCGCAGGAGAGGGGGACAGGCGTCAGAGGATCTGGCCAAGCACCTGGCGCAGATGCGCACCGGAGCCAAGCAAGCCTGGGTTGTCGTGGACAATCAGGTAAACCGGAATGTCCTGCACGTAGCTCCTGAAGCGGCCTTTGTCTTCGAAGCCGCCGCGGAAGCCGGAGGCGGTAAAGAAATCGAGGAAGCGCGGCACGATCCCACCCGCAATATAGACCCCGCCAAAGGTGCCAAGATTCAGCGCCAGGTTGCCGCCGAAACGCCCCATAATGACGCAGAACAGCGACAGCGCACGGCGACAATCAGTACAGCTGTCGGCCAGCGCGCGTTCGGTCACGTCTTTAGGCCGCAGATTTTCCGGCAGACGGCCATCTGATTTCACAATCGCCCGATACAGGTTCACCAGTCCCGGGCCAGAAAGCACGCGCTCGGCCGACACGTGACCAATCTCGGCGCGTAGCTCCTCAAGAATAATGCCCTCTTCTTCGCTGTTCGGCGCAAAATCCACGTGACCGCCCTCGCCCGGCAGGCTCACCCAGCGTTTGTCGACGTGAACCAGGTGCGCCACCCCCAGACCGGTGCCCGCGCCGTAAACGGCAATCGGTTTACCTTCAACCGGGGCCGTACCGCCGAACTGAATCAGATGCTCTTGCTTAAGCATCGGAATAGCCATGGAAACCGCGGTGAAGTCGTTAATGATTTCAAGGTGCGAGAAGCCGAGGTTCTTCTGCATTTCGGCAATTGAGAAAGCCCAGGTGTGGTTGGTCATCGCGACCCAGTCGCCGGTGATCGGACAGGCGATGGCGATACAACCGTCCTCAACGCTCACTTTATGCTCTTCAAGATAGACGCGTACCACCGCTTCCAGGCTTGGGTAATCCAGCCCTGAATAGGTTTTCGCCTGAGAAATTTCACCGCTGTTCACATCGCACAGGGCAAGGCGAGCGTTGGTGCCGCCCACATCACCTACCAAAGCATACTTTGTCATTCTTCTACTGCTCCGCTAAAGTCAGAATAAATCTTTGGGACACTGTAAATTCAAGGCGTGATAACAACAACGACCAGAAGGTGACTGCCCATGGATTATCGATCTTCGTCACATAATAACTTTACCGTTTCAGCACCTTTTGCACTATTGCCACAATGCTGATTGTGCAAAGTAACGTTAAGCCGTTTTGTACAAGGAAATCATCATGCTCCATCCGCGAGCCAGAACCATGCTTTTATTGGCTGTCCCGGCGCTGATTATTGGCGTGGCGTCGAGCCTGGTGCTCATCGTCGTCATGAAGGTGGCATCGGTGCTGCAATCGTTGTTGTGGTCTGCGCTGCCCGTGAAGCTCGGCATCAGCATTGACTCGCCGGGTTGGATCATGATGATGCTGACCCTGACCGGGATTGCCGTAGGCCTGGTGATCCGCTTTAGCCCGGGACACGCCGGGCCGGATCCGGCGCTGGAACCACTGATTGGCGCGCCCGTTTCGCCTTCTGCCCTGCCGGGGCTTATCATCGCGCTGATTATCGGCCTCGCCGGCGGCGTGAGCCTCGGGCCTGAACATCCCATTATGGCGGTCAACATCGCGCTGGCGGTCTTCCTGGGGGCGCGTCTTTTCCCGCGCGTTGGCGCGCTGGACTGGACGATTCTGGCCTCCGCCGGCACCATCGGGGCGCTGTTTGGCACGCCGGTAGCCGCCGCGCTTATCTTTTCTCAAACCCTGAGCAGGGACAATGACGTGCCGCTGTGGGACAAACTCTTCGCGCCGCTGATGGCCGCCGCTGCGGGGGCGCTCACCACCAGCCTGTTTTTCCATCCTCATTTTTCGCTGCCCATCCCCCATTACGGTCAGATGCAGCTCGCCGATATTTTCAGCGGTGCCGTCGTCGTCGCGATAGCCATTGCGCTGGGGATGGTCGCGGTATGGTGTCTTCCGCGCCTGCATCGCCTGATGCACAGGCTGAAGCATCCGGTGCTGATTCTGGGTATGGGCGGCTTTATTCTGGGCGTTTTAGGCGCCATCGGCGGGACGGTTACGCTGTTTAAGGGGCTGGACGAGATGCAGCAACTGGCCTTCAGCCAGGTCTTTGGCGTTTCAGATTATCTGCTGTTCGCGCTGGTGAAACTGGCGGCGCTCGTGGTCGCTGCGGCCTGTGGTTTCCGGGGAGGGCGTATCTTCCCGGCGGTCTTTGTTGGGGTCGCGCTGGGGCTGATGCTGCATGAGCACGTCGACGCAGTCCCTGCGGCGATTACCGTCTCCTGCTCCATTCTGGGGCTGGTACTGGTGGTCACGCGCGATGCGTGGCTAAGCCTGTTTATGGCGGCCGTTGTCGTGCCGGATACCACGCTTCTGCCGCTGCTCTGTATCGTGATGTTGCCCGCCTGGCTCCTGCTGGCGGGCAAACCGATGCTGATGGCATGGCGAAACGACAGGTAATCAGGCGTTATTGCGCGCTTCCAGCGCTTTGGTCAGCGCGCTCAACAGCGGCGGAATATCGGCTTTCGGCAGCATCACCTCGATCAACGACAGCCGCTCGTGGTGTGCCACTTTATCCAGCACTTCCGCCAGCGCTTCCGCTTCGCTGACCTGCCAGCACTCTGCCTGAGGCGCCAGGCTCAGCGCCTGCGGGATCTGCGTCCAGTTCCAGAGGGCGATATCGTTATAGCGCTGCTCCGGCCCGTGGATAGCCCTCTCGACCGTGTACCCTTCGTTGTTAAGCACCAGAATAATCGGGCGCTGCTTGTCGCGCAGCATTGAGCCCAGCTCCTGAATGGTCAGCTGCGCGGCGCCGTCGCCCGTCAGGACAATCACGCGTCGGTCCGGACACGCCGTTTGTGCGCCAAAAGCCGCCGCCAGCGTGTAGCCAATCGAGCCCCACAGCGGCTGGACGATAAAGTTGACGTCTGCCGGTAAACGCAGATCGATAGCGCCAAAAGCAGATGTTCCCTGGTCAGCCAGAATAATATCGCCGGGACGAATAAACGCTTGCAGGGTACGCCAGAAGCTCTCCTGCGTCAGAGACCCTTCGATAGTGGGGAACGAAAAGCCGTTGTTATCTGATGACGTTCGCGTATCACGTACATGCGTTTTACACAGGGCCGTTAGCGTTTCAATCGCCTCTCTCATCGGGATGCCCGTAAACCAGACGTCACCGACGCGGGCAGCGTGGGGCTGAACCTCTATCGTCTGGGCTGGCGTCAGCTGATGGGTAAATCCGGCGGTGAGCGTATCGGTAAAACGCGTGCCAATGCACAGCACCGTATCGGCACCCTCGATCGCCTCTTTAACCTGTTCGGCGCTTGCCGACCCGCTATAGGTGCCATAAAAGCCGCTCTGGCGTTCATCAAAAATGCCCTTACCCATCAGCATCGTTGCGTGGGCCATTGGCACCTCTTTGACCCACTTCTGAACGGCGTCTCTCAGGCCGTGACGCAGCACAAGAAAATCCGCTAACAGCGCGGTGCGTTTGCTCATAGACAGACGCTTTTCGGCAGCCTCACGGAACGCCTGCAAACAGGCTGAATCAGCGGGTGCGGGATGCAGAGTGAGAGCGCTTACAGGAGGCGTAGCGGCTTTTTTCGCCACATCGGCAGGCAGCATCAGGTAGCCCGGACGGCGCTCCCGCAGCATGGTGGTAAGCACCCGGTCAATTTCATAGCAGGCGTTTTGTTCGGTGAGCACCGCCTGTGCGACGGTGATGGGTTCGCTCATATGATAGAAGTGGCGGAACTCGCCGTCGCCTAACGTATGGTGCAATAACTCTCCTCGTTGCTGTGCCGCCATACCCGGGGCCCCCACAATATGGAGTACGGGAACATGTTCGGCAAAGCTGCCCGCCACACCGTTCATGGCGCTTAATTCCCCAACGCCGAATGTCGTCAGCAGCGCGGCAAAGCCCTTACAGCGGGCATAGCCGTCAGCAGCGTAAGACGCGTTCAGTTCGTTGGCACAGCCCACCCAGCAGATGTCCGGGCTGTCTATCACATGGTCGAGAAATTGCAGGTTATAGTCGCCCGGCACGCCAAACAGATGATCGGCACCGCAATCTGTTAGTCGGTCCAGCAGGTAATCGGCGACGCAATAGGGGGTACGCATATTATAGGTGTCCTTCTGACGTTGACCTCACTCTGAGTATTAAATAAGCGTGAAGCCTGTCCAGAAATGGCGAGAAGTCGAGAATGGAAAGAATGCTTTACGAAAAAAGCTGAGCTATGCTCATTTTCTTCGGGTGAGTGTAAACGTATACACTGATTTTTCTTTTCAGCGCCAGAGGTCTCGCCAATGGGTTATCAACCTGACAAAAATCGTTATCAGACAATGCAGTATCGCCGCTGTGGACAAAGCGGCCTTAAGCTTCCCGCTATCTCGCTGGGGCTGTGGCATAATTTTGGCGACGCGACGTTGCTCGAAAACAGCCGTCAACTTTTACAGCGCGCGTTCGATTTGGGTATTACGCATTTTGACCTTGCCAATAATTACGGCCCGCCTCCCGGGTCGGCCGAACGTAATTTTGGTCGCATTTTGCAGGAGGATTTCCTGCCCTGGCGCGATGAGCTGATTATCTCCACCAAAGCGGGCTACACCATGTGGGACGGGCCTTACGGCGACTGGGGCTCGCGTAAATACCTGATCGCCAGCCTGGATCAAAGCCTCAGGCGTATGGGGCTGGAGTACGTTGATATTTTCTATCACCATCGTCCCGATCCCCAAACGCCGCTGCGTGAAACCATGAAAGCGCTTGACCACGTGGTGCGTCAGGGCAAGGCGCTGTACATTGGTCTGTCCAACTACCCGGCAGAACTGGCACGACAGGCGATTGAAATACTGGAGGATCTGGGCACGCCGTGTCTCATCCACCAGCCGAAGTACTCCATGTTTGAACGAGCGCCTGAAGCGGGTTTGCTGGAGGTATTGCAGCAAAAAGGGGTGGGATGCATCCCCTTCTCTCCGCTGGCGGGGGGACAGTTGACCGATCGCTATCTGAATGGCATCCCGGCGGATTCTCGCGCGGCAAGCGACAGTAAGTTCCTAAATCCGGAGCAAATCACCGACAATAAGCTGGAAAAAGTGCGTAAGCTGAATGCGCTGGCGCAAAGCCGGGGGCAAAAGCTGTCGCAAATGGCGCTGGCCTGGATACTGCGTCACGATGCGGTGACGTCAGTGCTCATCGGCGCAAGCAAAACCGGGCAAATTGATGATGCAGCAGGCATGCTTGAAAATTGTCATTTCTCCGCAGAAGAGCGGAAGACGATAGAAGCGATCCTGTCCAGTTCAGATTAACATTACTTTTAGCAAAAAGTGCTCTCCTTCATGATTTAGGAGTTGAGGCGATGAAACGAATGTTTACCAACTCGTAAAATTGCGTTAACAGGTCGCACAGCGGCCCCGATCGTGAAGGAGAAGAGTATGTTCAGGTCACTGATTCTTGCAGCGGTATTACTGGCTTCGGCCCCGCTGGTCGCCAACGCTGGCGAAATCACCCTGTTGCCATCGATAAAATTACAAATTGGCGATCGCGACAATTACGGTAACTACTGGGACGGCGGCGGCTGGCGCGACCGTGACTACTGGCACCGCCATTATGAGTGGCGTAAAAACCGCTGGTGGAAACACGATAACGGCTATCACCGTGGCTGGGATAAGCGTAAGGCCTACGAACGCGGCTACCGCGAAGGCTGGCACGATCGTGACGACCACCGCGGCGGCAGAGGCCATGGTAAAGGCAGGGGCCACGGTCACGGCCATCATCATTAACAGCAAAAAGGAGCCTCACGGCTCCTTTTTCTTTTACAGCCCTGCCGCCGTGCCTATTAACAACCAGAGGTTTAACGCCACCACCACGACCACAATGGCCCAGCCGGCGCGTTTCACCCATGTTGAATTTACCAGATCGCCCATCAGCGATTTGTTGCTGGTGAAGATCAGCAGCGGCACCAGCGCTAGCGCAATACCGAAACTCAGCAGCACCTGACTCATCACCAGAATGCGGGTCGGATCCAGCCCCATCAGAATGACAATAAAGGAAGGCAGCATCGTTACCGAGCGGCGAACCCACAGCGGAATGTGGAAACGTACAAACCCCTGCATCACCACCTGCCCGGCCAGCGTCCCCACAACCGTAGACGAGAGACCCGCAGCAACCAGGCTTAAACCGAAAATAGTGGCCGCGGCATGGCTCAGCAACGGCTCCAGCGTCAGGTAAGCCTGATCGAGATCGGCAACCCCGGTATGCCCGTTAAAGTGGAACGCGGCGGCGGCGGTCGCCATCATCGCCAGGTTCACAAATCCGGCAATGGTCATCGCGATCGCCACATCCCATTTCGAGGCGGAGTAACGCTCTTTGCTCGTTCCGCCGTGCAGATTCTGGGTTAAAGAAGAGTGCAGATAAATCACGTGCGGCATGATGGTCGCCCCCAGCACCCCGGCCGCGAGAAAAACGGCTTCAGAGGTGGGTAACGATGGGATCACCATCCCTTTCGTCAGCTGCACCAGATTCGGCTGGGAGAAAACCAGCTCAACAATATAGGCGGCAGCAACGAACAGCAGCAGGCCGCCGATGACTTTCTCCAGCGGTTTTTGTCCCCGCCGCTGGAGCATCAGAATAAGGAACGTGGCGATACCGGTCAGCACGGCGCCCTGTAGCAGTGAGACGCCCAGAATAAGCTTGAAGCCAATCGCCGCCCCGATAAACTCGGCGAGATCGGTGGCCATGGCAATAATTTCCGCCTGGACCCAGTAAAACCATACCGCCGGACGCGGATAGTGATCGCGGATTTGCTCCGCCAGGTTTTTCCCGGTGGCAATACCCAGCTTCGCGGAAAGCATCTGAATCAGCATCGCCATCAGGTTGGCCCAAACCACAACCCACAGCAGCTTATAGCCGAAACTGGCCCCGGCCTGAATATTGGTCGCAAAATTACCCGGATCGATGTAGCCAATCGCGGCAATGAATGCCGGTCCCATTAATGCGAACCGCAGCTTGCGTGCCGCTCTGCCGCTGCTACTCTCTACGCGACTATTCGTCATTTCTGCCTCTGGAAATATAGCCTTTGCTATGTTTTATGCTATCAAAATGAGAATGATTATCAAGTTCATTTGTAATGGATAACATGATTTCTCTGATAGCCAGGAACAATAGACAGGCAGGTGGAGCAAGGTCACAGAATGTGAAAATGCGCAGACATTTGTGAAGCGTAGCACACAAACTTAACTTTTCACTCATTTACCTAACATAACAAAAATGTATTGTTGATCACTATTTTTGAGACTCGTCACAGGATGTAACTATAGTGTGGGCTTGATCTCGTTTTCTTTGTGCTTGTTACATAGAATGTGCACGGAAATTAAACCTGCCTCATATTTGGAGCAAATATGGACCGCGTCCTTCATTTTGTCCTGGCACTCGTTGTCGTTACTGCACTCGCATTGCTGGTCAGCACAGACCGCAAAAATATTCGTATTCGCTATGTTGTCCAGCTGCTGGTCATTGAAGTTTTACTTGCGTGGTTCTTCCTGAACTCCAACGTAGGCCTCGGCTTCGTGAAAGGCTTCTCCGAAATGTTCGAAAAACTGCTCGGATTTGCCAATGAAGGGACAAACTTTGTCTTTGGCAACATGAACGATCAGGGTCTGGCCTTCTTCTTCCTGAAAGTGCTTTGCCCTATCGTCTTCATCTCTGCCCTGATCGGTATCCTCCAGCACATCCGTGTTCTGCCGGTGGTTATCCGTGCGATCGGCTTCCTGTTATCTAAAGTTAACGGCATGGGCAAGCTGGAGTCCTTTAACGCAGTCAGCTCGCTGATCCTCGGTCAGTCTGAGAACTTCATTGCGTATAAAGATATCCTCGGCAAGATGTCCCGGAACCGCATGTACACCATGGCGGCGACCGCAATGTCTACCGTTTCCATGTCTATCGTGGGCGCGTATATGACCATGCTGGAACCTAAATACGTGGTTGCGGCGCTGGTTCTGAACATGTTCAGCACCTTTATCGTGCTTTCGCTGATTAACCCGTACCGTGTGGATGCCAGCGAAGAGAACATTCAGATGTCAAACCTGCACGAGGGACAGAGCTTCTTCGAAATGCTGGGTGAATACATTCTGGCTGGTTTCAAGGTTGCGGTTATCGTTGCCGCGATGCTGATTGGCTTTATCGCGCTGATCGCTGCGCTGAACGCCCTGTTTGCGGCCGTACTGGGTATCTCCTTCCAGGGCATTCTGGGCTATATCTTCTACCCGGTTGCCTGGGTGATGGGTGTACCTGCTCACGAAGCGTTGCAGGTGGGCAGCATCATGGCAACGAAACTGGTATCCAACGAATTCGTGGCGATGATGGATCTCCAGAAGATTGCCAGCACGCTTTCCCCGCGCGCGGAAGGGATCCTGTCCGTCTTCCTGGTCTCCTTCGCGAACTTCTCTTCCATCGGTATCATCGCTGGCGCGATTAAAGGCCTGAACGAAGAGCAGGGTAACGTGGTGTCTCGCTTTGGCCTGAAGCTGGTTTACGGTTCAACGCTGGTGAGCGTCCTGTCTGCCTCTATCGCAGCACTGGTCCTCTAATTCATACCGCTGAACGAAAACCGGGAGCCATCGCTCCCGGTTTTTTTATGCTTCCAGCGCCGTCAGAGGCTGTGGCTTGCCAATCAAATAGCCCTGCAAATAATCTACGCCAAATCGCAGCAACATTTCGCGTTGTTCAGCCGTTTCCACATATTCAGCCACCACACACAGCGATTTCGTTTTTGCCATGTTGCAAATGGACTGCACGATCATCGCATCCATGCTGTCGGTGCAGATATCTTTCACGAAGCTGCCATCGATCTTAATGATATCGGCCTCCAGCCGCTTCAGGCGCTCAAAGTTGGCATAGCCGGTACCAAAGTCGTCTATGGCAATACGGAAGCCGTAATCACGCAGCTGCTGGATATTTTTGATGCTGCTTCCCGAGTCAGAGAAAGCCTGTTCCTCGGTGATCTCAATGATGATATCTTGCGGCGCAATAGCGTAGCGTTCAAAAAGGGCAATGATCTCAGCCGCAATCTCATTTTGCATCAGCGTCAGCGGCATCAGATTGACGGAGAAGCGCGTTCCTGCACGTCCGGACGGATGGCTGCGCATCCACATCAGCAATTTTTCCAGTACGTTCAGGTCAAACCGGTGGCTCAGGTTGAACTGAGCAATCAGCGGAATAAAGCGGTCAGGGGTGATGATCTCGCCATCGCTTTCCAGCCTGGAGAGGATTTCAAAGTACCCTTCCCCGCGCGCATTGTGGATTGGCTGGGCGTAAAGGTGAAGACCGCCGATATCCAGGGCGCGTTTTATGCGGGCCAGCATTAGCACCCTGTCCGTCGTCTGACCAGAGACATCATCCAGACTGTTGGTTAACGCCAGAACGTTATGCCCGCCACAGGACTGCTCGGACAGCCAGCTCAGCTGACCCAGCGTGTGGTGCAGGCTTTCCCCATCCGGCACTTCCCCCCAGGAGGCACCAAACTCAATGTCGAGCTCGGTCTTGTTCCAGGTGATCTTACGGCTGTTCAGTTGGTCAACCATATATTGCAGGCGCTCAGCCGTGCCCGGCCCCAGCAAAACCACCACCAGCTCGCTGCCCGGCAGCTGGAAGAGCTTCTCGTCTTTTTGCAATAGCGGTTGCAGCGACGCGGTGATCATCTTTTTACAGTGCACGCGCATGAGGATGCCGTAGTGACGGCTCAGGAATTCCAGATTATCCAGGCGCAGGCAGCAGACTTTAGCCTCAGGATGGTGCTGAAGAAAAACTTCCAGCGCACGAATGTTAGGCAGACCGGTGAGCGGATCGGTAAGCGCCCTCTCCTGCCATCCCTGTTTCAGCCATTCACTTTTCTGGAAGATCCGTGACATGTAAAGCAGGCAGATGGCGAAAGAGATGAGCACCGACAGGATAAAGGAAAGTGAGTGACCCGATTCAACGCCATTGAGAAAATTATAATTGTAGGTCAACAGCATGAGCGCCGAAGCCGCCCAGAGCAAAGAGATGAGCGAATAGCTCAGACGACCAATCCCCAGGGTAAAAAGAATAAAAACGATTGGCATCAAATAACCAGCTATAAACTGTGACTCGAAAGGCGCGCACAAAATAGCGATCATCGAGACCAACAGCATCAGCCACACAACGATAAATAATGCTTTTTTGTGACAAAAGAGAGGCTTCACGCTTCGCCGCCAGAATGTTCGGGCATACCGGGGATTAATTATCATTCTTAACGGGTAATAGAACATCATGGTGAAAATCAGGGCGGCACAAATCAGGCTTTGAATATCGATAACGTTATAAATTGCAGAGCCTTCGCCGAAATAGGAGGAGATTGTCACCGGGAAATCAAATAAATATCCAGCCAGATACATCGATAATTTGATGCCTACAGGAACCATAAATCCGAGCCAGAAAATACGTATACCGATGTACTTATTCGGCATGCTGTGTCGCCAGCGCTTGCCCAGCATCAGACGGATGACGCCACAGGCCGCAAAGACGGCAAACGTCTGACAAAGTAATAACACGGAAGATTGTAGCAATGATAAATCAAAGTAATAAATGTTAGTGACACTGAAACTAATCAGTAAAGGAATGATTGCCCGACGTCCAAATAACAACACGATGGCGAGCATAGCGCTTAAGGGCAACCACGCTAAATAAACATCATTTTCGTTGACGATAGCGCGCGGGGAGATATAACGGGAAAAGGGGATCGCAATCAGGCTTAGCGCCAGGGCAATATATGGTTGACCAACTGAACAGC